>NZ_JAYGHN010000011.1:0-42394 GCF_034931845.1 Calothrix sp. UHCC 0171 | reverse complement strand
TTGAACCACAGATAAGTAAGTAGGCGTGAATATTTATCATTGGGATTAGGCAGGAGGCAGAGGGTAGGAGGGAAGAGGGTTTTAGCCTTGTTTATCTTTCTTAACATAGTTGTGTTTGTTCCCACCGACCTACTTAAACACAAAATAAATCAAGATCATCTCAAGATAATCATAATTAATCCATCTTTTGTAATTGTGCAACTCTGGGATCAATAATTTTTGTACTTCCCAAGTTAAGAAATTTAATCGCTACAGAGGTTTTGCTGGCGGCATCAAAGACATGAGTAATTTCACCTTCTCCAAATGTTTTATGTAGCACGTGATCGCCTACTTGCCAATTTTGATTAGTATCGCCAAAACCGTTCTCAAAACTAGTTTTACGACTTGTACGCGCTGAAATACCACCAGCAGCACTTTTGACATAGCCTTTGCGGCTGGGGTGATAATTAGCAACTAGCTCTGTAGGCAACTCATCCAAGAATTGCGATCGCAAGGCGGGTTCTCTGCTACCATAAAGTCTTCGCTCTCTGGCATGGCTGATAAATAATCGTTCCTGGGCGCGTGTTATGCCCACGTAACATAATCTCCGTTCCTCCTCCAATGATGCGGGGTCTTGCATTGAGCGATAATTGGGAAATAATCCTTGTTCTAAGCCCACCAAAAAGACAACGGGAAATTCTAAACCTTTCGATGCGTGTAATGTCATTAAGGAAACTGCTGCATCTCCTTCCTTCAAATTATCTAAGTCGGAACTGAGGGAAGTTTTTTCGAGGAATTTTTGTAGGGTAACGCTTTCTTCGTTTTCTTCGTTCTCCTCTTGAAATTCGGAAACAGCATTATACAGTGCTTGGATGTTTTGGATTCTGTCTTCAGCTTCGTCGGTTCCCTGATTGTGTAAGTCTTGGACATAACCCGAATCTTCAATGATTCCAGCCACGAGTTCGGTTACGGGCATTGTTTCGATTTCTGCTTGCCACTTTTTAATAATGCTGGCAAAGTGATTTACTGACTTGGCAGCACGCCCAGCTAAGGTATTAACTGATGTCTCATCACTCAGTATTTCCCACAGGTTGGTGCCGAGTTCTTGAGCGGCACGAACTAAGGTGTCAATTGTTGATTTGCCAATCCCACGCCGGGGAGTATTAATAATTCTTTGGATATTAACGGCATCGGCTGGGTTTTGTACGGCTTTTAAGTAAGCTAAAATATCCTTGATTTCTTTGCGATCGTAAAATCTAAATCCGCCGACAACAGTGTAAGGAATTTGATATTTAACTAGTAAATCTTCAAATGGTCGAGATTGGGCGTTAGTACGGTAAAGAATTGCAAAGCAACCCCAATTTAAATCAGGATTTTCTGCTTCTAATTGGCGAATTTGATTAATGACAAAGTCGGCTTCTACAACCTCATCGTCTGCCTTGAATAAACAAATGTCTTCGCCAGCAGAACGGGTTGGCTTGAGGATTTTGTCGATACGTTGTGTATTATTTTCAATTAGTTGATTGGCGGCTTCGAGGATATTTTCACAAGAACGATAATTCTCTTCCAATTTCACCATTGTTTGGGTATTATCGTCCTCTCTCCCATCACCAAAGTCATCTTGAAATCCCAGGAGAATTGTGAAATCTGCCTGCCTAAAGGAATAAATTGATTGGTCTGCATCCCCGACTACAAAAGTCGAACGATTATCCCAACTCCATTTATTTTTCTTAGTTTCACCATTGGTAGATAGTAAGCGAATTAATTCGTATTGGGTGCGATTAGTATCTTGATACTCATCAACTAAAATATGCTGAAATTTGCGATGCCAATAATCTAATACTGGCTCATTTTGCTGGAATAATCTTGTGGGAATTAAAATTAAATCATCAAAATCTAGGGCATTATTTTCTGCTAATTTATCTTGATAAATACTATAGACTTGAGCAATTATCTTACCTCGGTAATTCGGCTGTTCGCTCGCAAACTCTTTCGGAGTAAAACCTTGGTTTTTGGCATTACCGATCGCATAACGGACAGACTTCGGCTCAAACTTTTTATCATCAAGATTCAATTGTTTTGTCACAATCTCTTTGACTAAAGAATGTGCATCCGAATCATCGAAAATCGAAAAATTCTTATCCCACTTTCGCCCATTTTCATCCTGATACTTGTCAATATCAAGTCTGAGAATCCGGGAAAACAAACTGTGGAAAGTACCACACCACATGTCCTTGATGACCATTCTATAGACACGCGATCGCAATTTTACTTGGTCATATTCGGGTAATAAATCATACTTTTCTCCATATTCCTGTATTGCCATCTGTTCAGCAAAAAGTTTCTGGATGCGTTCCTTCATTTCCCGTGCAGCTTTATTTGTGAAAGTAACTGCTAAAATATTTTCGGGATCAACCCGATGTTCGAGAATTAAATTCGCAATCCGAAAAGTCAGCGCTCTTGTTTTACCGGAACCAGCACCCGCAACAACGAGCAAGGGACCACAAAAATGCTCGACAGCACGGCGTTGACTGGGGTTGAGATGGCTGAGAAAATTAGAAGTAGGTGTCATGAACTCAAACTATATGTGTGGAGCAGATTAGCTGCACATGAAAATAACTGTAACTATAAATATTTGATCGGCTACCTTATCCTACCGAATTTGCAGCATTCAGTTTAAATTAATTAATTAACTTTTCTTTCCGTCACCAAAGTTAAACTCACCCATTCACCCTTATCGTTATAACTGCGAATCATTCTTTGTCGTAAATCGGGTTCCAATAACCAACCAATTTCTAAAAATAACGGCTGATTTAATTGTGCTTTGATGGGAAATGTTGCAGAGGCAGCATCGGGCAACATTAAGACTTGAATTGGATTTTGAGGATTCTGATCAAAATTGAGAATGGAACCGTTAATAGTTGCACTCGATGTTAATGTTGGATTGTCGCCAAAGCTAGTATTTTGCACTAATCTACCGCCAGAATCCATTGCTAGCTGCATTTTTGTGGGGAAATTACTGGGTTCTCGCCAGTCTGGATAGATTGTGATGGCTTCACCTTCCCATTCTCCCAGTAATGCATCAATTGTTAATCTTGGACGTTCGTTTAATTGAGTTCCTTCGCGGTATTCCCGAATTAAAGTTAACTTTCGGAGGTTGTTATTAGTATCAAATAACTGAACCAGACGTAAACGTCGATTGTGATAAATCAAACCAAATTCGGCACCAAATTCTGAAAATGGCGAAAACTGAATTGTACCTTGGCTAAATGCCCCATTTTCAAAAAAAAGCAAACTTCGCGATAATGTACTCAATTCTAAAACTAAATCTTGTCCACCTTGACGCTGAAGTGTCAGCCTTGCCGATTGATTATTGTTCAAGCCTTCAAGATGTAGACGACTGGGGATATTTTCCAGTTCTTCACCTGTGGGAGAGAATTGAGTAAATGAGCCTACCCAGATACCGAGATTTTGCAGAAAAGATTCCCATTGAGAAAGCATGACTGAATTTGGAGAATTGTCACTAGATCAATTAAATCTTAATTCTTTGTGGGTATCAGAAACCTCATTTCCCTATTTTTTCGTAGCTAATTAAAATTTTCCCTCCCCGTCTCCCCATCTCCGCGTCAGTTTTATCTTTAATCATAAATTATGCAAGCGAACCCGATATTATCCCTTGGCAAATCGTCTCACTGCAAATAAACTGCCCATTAATCCTACCGTGGCACCAAACCCTAAGAGAATTATAGGTAAGATTAATGTTTGTGTGGTGGTTAATTTTAAACCAGTAGCCAGGAATTGAATAAAATCAGCCTGCTTTAACAAGAGTTGGTTGATAAATTGCTGAGTCAGGCTAATCAAACTCCAAGCAATGCCACCACCCAACACACCAAAAGCAATACCTTGAAAAATAAATGGCAAATATATCCATGCAGAAGTTGCACCCACAAGTTGCATAACTTCGATTTCGCGACGACGTGCCAAAACAATTAGGCGAATCGTGATATTAGTGACAGCAACAGCAGTTAGAGTTAAAGTAATTGCGATCGCTAAACTCATCCAATTTAAGCCGCGATGTAATTGGGTAATACGTACCACTGCTTCATCAACATATTGGACTGTCTCTACACCTTTTATTTTTGCCAGTTGTGTGGCTAAATTTGGTACTGCTTCCGAACTACGGGCTTTAACTTTCAACTCATCCACCAAAGGATTGCTACCAAGTTGTTGAGTTGCACCTTCAATATCCGATATCCCTAACTCTTTAACTAATTTTTTCCATGCTTCGTCTTTGGTAATTTTTTCAACGTTGACGACTTCGGGCATTTTCGATACTAATGGGGCAACAGTATCTACACCTGCTTGTGCATCTAAATATACTGATACTTCTAATTGACTACCAAATTGGTTAAGCAGTTTTTCTAATTGCCAAGATGTTTGTAAACTCATCCCAAACAAAAATAGCAATACGGTGACAGTGCTAATTGCTGCCCAGTTCATCCAACCACCGCGTTTTAATCCCAGAAATGTCTCTTTCAGTAAATAATCTAGTTTGGTAAATATTTTCATAGAAATCTCCACACCACTACTGACTCGAACCCAATATTCACGCAATCACATCAAGTTACCGTTATAGCCTTGGCAAGTGGGGAAAGGGAAGAGAGGAGTGATTTTGATATCGGGTGTGCTGAAATTAATGATGATACAACTGACGCGGAGATGAAGAGACGCGGAGAAGAATGAATCATAACGATTAGCTAGGCTTGATATGACTATCTGTGCGTTGATTCCCCACGTACTATTTGTTATTCAGTTCCTACCTATCATGTTCGGCTAATCACTGACAATTAAAATTTCTCCGCGTTCCCGCGTCTCCAAGTCTCCGTGTCAGTCTTAATAATCAGTATTCAACCGGACATCATATTACTGTGCGATCGCACCAGATATACCTTAAATATGTTGCATCTGGCAATGAAGAACTCTAGATAAGCCCTTCTTATTACACGTATCCAACTTTGCTTGTCAAGTTGTGTTGACAGTTTGTAACAATATTGTTATATTTATTTACATAAGGAAACAAACCACCGAAAAACAAAAGTTGAGGAAAAGCTATGTATACCACCATTAATGAAGAAGGTATTTTGAATAATTACGCTACCGAACCCCAGATGTATCAATCTCAATACCCAAGTCAATATGAGCAGCGTCAATATGCGTTACAGGGCGCGTTTGCAACTTTACTAGTCACCACATTAGTCTTAGTTGCGTTTGCGGTTAGTTAATATGATGGATTTTCAATAAATTTTAAATGGATTTTTAAATAGATTTTAAATTAACTGTATCAACACTCATCGTCAAAGTTTTATCAACCTCGGCTGGTTTCTCCGAGGTTTTTTTCTTGTAATTTCACCAATATATATTCATTATGTATTTATCAAAAATTAAAAATCAAAAACCCAACTGTTTATAGCTGGGTTGACAAAATTATGAATTATTGATTATGAATTATAAGTTTTTAGATGTTGAGTGAATGAGTGAATATTTTGTATTTGGATAAACATAATTGTTAATAATTCCACATTCTGAACTCATAATTCTTTGAGTATTTAAAGTTCTCTTAATTACCCTAATAACTGCCAGACTTTCTAATTTATCAAAACGCCTTGTTCTTGAAGTATCAACTTTTTACCATTATAAACAAGTAATCTATTATCTGCCGTCACCTGATAAATATATTCTCGATTACGGAATTGATAGCCGAGAAAACGACTTGGGGTGACACCATCTGCACCAACTGTATGTATTGTTCTTCCTCTCAAACGAATCGATTGACCTGTTTTTAAATTTCTGCCTACATAAGTGACATTATTACAAACGACATATCCCTCAGGGCAATTTCTTGTAATAGTGACTTTAAAATTTTTGGTTTTTAATGTTTCAGCATTCGCCGCACCAGCCAAGAGAGTAATACTAGCAACAGGTAATAAAACAAGGCTGAGAAATCTTTTTTTGATATCCAACATAGTGTATGTCACCTATTTATTAGAGTTGATTTTTAGTTGATTGTGAGTTGATATTGATGGATACACATTGACTAATTGAATTCCCGAAAAATTGTCAAAAAAATGAGAACAGAGCCAGCAATAGCTCCGAAAAAAGGAAAAAAGATATCATTCTGGAAAGAAATCACCTGATCTGCCATGCCAATACCCAATATCTATTACCCCTTTTGTTAAGATAAAAAAACTAGCACTGTGTAAAACCTAGCCGAAAAGAGCGAGTAAGATTTCCCATGCTGTCTGAAATTGCTGTTGAGAAAAAAAAGTTAAAAAATCCACCTTTGCAGTTGCATTATTTAGGCGATCGCGTTTTGCGCCAACCAGCCAAGCGCGTTAGTAAAATCGATGATGAAATCCGCGATTTAGCGCGAAAAATGCTGCAAACAATGTACAGCAGTGATGGGATTGGTTTAGCTGCACCCCAAGTTGGCATTCATAAGCAGTTGATTGTCATCGATTTGGAACCCGATAACCCCGAAAATCCACCGCTAGTTCTGATTAATCCCATCATCAAACAAACTAGTCAGCAAACCAGCGTTGCTCAAGAAGGTTGTTTGAGTATTCCTGGTGTGTGCCTGGATGTGAAGCGTCCGGAGGCTGTAGAAGTTGCCTACAGAGATGAACATGGTCGTCCGCAAACCCTCAAAGCGAATGATTTACTCGCCCGTTGTATTCTCCACGAAATGGATCACCTCAATGGTGTGGTATTTGTAGACCGTGTAGAAAATTCCCTGGCTCTGGGGCAAGAACTATCTAAACATGGTTTCTCCCAGAAAGCTGTTAAACCAATTGTATAAGGTGGATTAGTCAAAGTGTATTTAACTCCAAAAAGTGGTTTGTTTCTGGCTATCTCCTGCATTACCGCGATCGCAGGTGTTGGTTCTGTTTTTGAAATTACGTCTGGCGAACCCGATTTGGGGATGCAAACTACTTCAATCATCCTGGGTTTGAGTATTCCTCTAACTCTATTATCTTTTTTTGCAGCTGTGCGAGATGCAAAGGCTAATATTAAATAAGCATCAGGTGCGATCGGGGAAGCCAATGTAAGCAAATTGCTTTCTCCGCTTCGCCAAAGTGGTCTGAAAGGCAAAAGATTAGCGTTTACTTTTTTGCCTTTCACCTTTTATTTAAACCGCCTCACTCTTCAAAGATTAAGACGAACTGATACGGTATCAAGTCTTGCTAGTCAATTATCATTAATTTTTCTTCCCCATCTCCCCATCCCTCATCAGTTTTATCATTGGTATTTAGATAGAACGAGGATTCATCTCCAATGAAGCGTATTCTGATTCTTGGTGGTACGGGTGATGCATCGGCATTAACTGCACGAGTATCGGGTCTTTCTGGTATAGAAGTTATCACATCACTTGCTGGTCGGACGAAAAATCCCCTATCTCCAGATGGAATAGTCCGAATTGGTGGCTTTGGCGGTGTCGAAGGTTTAGTGCAATACTTACGTGATGAAAAAATACATGTACTTATTGATGCGACTCATCCCTATGCTGCACAAATATCTGGGAATGCGGCGGCGGCGGCACAAATTTGTCATATTCCCCATTTAATGTTTGTGCGTCCGGAATGGGAACAGTTACCTGGAGATGATTGGATTGGGGTCGATCGCGTGGAAACAGCAGCAATGATATTATCTAAGTTTGCCAAGCGGGTATTCCTCACAGTTGGGAGACAGCAACTTGCAGTTTTTGCAGATTTAGATCATATTTGGTTTTTGATGCGGTTAATAGACCCACCTGCACCTGATGCTTTGCTTCCACAAGGAGAAATATTATCTGCCAGAGGTCCTTTTAATTTGGCTGATGAGCGCAAAATCCTGCGGGAATACGGAATAGATACGCTGGTTAGTAAAAATAGTGGCGGGAATGCTACATACGGCAAAATAATTGCTGCGCGAGAATTGGGGATTAAAGTTGTCATGGTACAACGTCCCCCAACTCCGGATGTGGAAAAGGTGAGTGATATTGAGGGTGCATTGGAGTGGTTGCGGAAAAATTGCAGTTAGAGGCTATATACCAAGTCAACTTTAATTTTTGTTCTTCTTCCCTACTGCTTCCCTACTGCTGAATGAATGTCAGAAATTAATGCAGTATTGCGAATGTCAACTTGTTGATTGAATACCTTAGGATTGAGCGATCGCTTTAAGGTAAATTCACCATTTTTTGCTTCTATCGGCTTGTTGAGTATCTGATTTTTTTCAGGTTCCCATAATTTACCATACTGAGTATCCATGGGAAACCAAGGTGTATATCCTAAATATTCAACCCGATCTACTCGACCATCAAAATTATCATCATAAACCCAAGCAGTTACACCTTTATCTGGATTACCATCTCCATCTATATCGATATCATTAAATACCGCAATGTCAATCTTGTCATCGTAATTAGAATCTATCCAATGGTAATTCATCCAAAATAAACTAGAAAAAACTTCCCTAGCATTTTGAAATTCTTTTTTAAGATATAAAGGACCTCCGTTAAAAACAAAATAATCCATTTTGCCGTCTCGATTGAGATCAAACATGAAACCAAAATCCTGGGAATGTTGATCTCCCGGTAGGTGGTATACAAATTCATCCGGTTTCCCATCATTATTCTTATCAATCAAATTCAAAATAATTTCTCGTGTTCCTAACTTACTTTTTACCTCTGTCAAAACCTTGCTATCACGAGATGCCCACAAAGCATAGGCACGGTATTGAATCGTCTCATAGATATAAAGTTGATTTTGCGGAATAAAACCACCAAGCTGCTCAATTGAGCGTTCTGCATACTTTTTCATCCAATTTTGAGATGATATGGCATAATCTATGCTGGGAGTTAGTGAAATACTTGGTAGGTTTTGAGCTGATAGAATTAATGGATTTAATAGAGTAGCTGTAAACGCTATTATCGCCCAAAGAAATGGATGAGCTTTCATTACAAATCACCTCCTATGTTGCATGGCTAATTCAGCTTTTCTCAGCTTGATTGTTTCGCCACACATCCCCATTCACCCCCTTTGACTATTTGAGTCGTTTTAGGGTATTTAACAAACTAATAGCTTTGTGACTGAAAAGAATTAGAACCAGATTTTACGAGATTGATATTGCGTTGGCTATTATCTACAAACTGATGCAGTTGAATTCTGGAATATCTCCTAATGTATGCCTCATATAGGAATCCTACTTGAACCTTATTAAGTATACTGAGAAAGAAACCTTTGTATAGCAAGCTTCTAGCCAAATTATTTTTTCAAAAATCAAATAGGAGTCCTATATCCTCAATTTAGGGTGAACTTGTGAGGAATTTGTGAGTATATACGTAAATTCACGTAAATTTACAAAGGAACTTGATAAATGGTCTCTTAGATTAATGTGATTCCTTCACTGCAACTAACTGCGTCACCTGCGCCATTGCTTTCCAACCCAAAAAGCCACCAATTGGTTCTGTTCGCTGTACTGCGATGCGAATTAATTCTCCACCGACTTGTTGATGGAATTGCAATAATTTATACTCACTTTCAATGGTGACGGTATTCGCAACCAAACGTCCTCCTAGGGGTAATGCTTGCCAACACATCTCTAATATTCCTGGCGCTGTCACACCTCCACCGATAAAAATTGCCTGGGGTTGAGGTAAATCTTGGAGTGCATCTGGTGCTTTGCCAGCAACAATTTGTAATCCTGGTGTGCCCAAAGCAGTGGCATTATCAGCTATATATTGTAGGCGATGCGGATTTTGCTCGATCGCGATCGCTCGACATTGGCGATGGCTTCGCATCCATTCGATACCAATGGAACCACAGCCTGCCCCCACATCCCATAATAGTTGTCCGGGAATTGGTGCTAAATTAGCAAGGGTGATGGCTCGGACTTCGCGTTTTGTCAGTTGTCCATCGTGGTGATAGGCGTTATCTGGTAATCCTGCCAACCGAGATAAGGGAACTACCTCAGTATCCGCAATACATTCAATCGCGATCGCATTTAAGTCGGCAATTTCTCCATGCATCCATGAGCCTGCTGTTCCCTCGACTATCCTTTCCTGGGAACCACCCATCCGTTCTAAAATAATAATTCTGCTACCACTATATCCTCTTTTTGTCAAGATGTCGGCGACAATTTCTGGGGTATGCCGATTCTCACTCAAGACTAAAATTCGCGCACCGGGATAAATTACCGTTTGTATGAGTGCGGGGGGACGACTACATAAACTGACTGTCTCAACGTCAGTTAGCGACCATCCTAGTCTGGCACAAGCGAGGCTAAAAGCTGATGGTGCGGGTATAATTGTCATCTCATCAATGGGTATTTTGCGAGTGAGGGTGACACCAATACCAAAACACATGGGGTCTCCACTGGCTAAGACACAGACAGATTCACCGCGATGATGGACAATTTCTTCTAGAGATGTAGATATGGGTGAAGACCAGATAATTTTTGGACGGGGATCATCTGCTGGTAGCATAGCGCAATGACGTTTACCACCAACGATAATTTTGGCATTTTTGACCAAAGAAAGTGCGATCGCACTTAATCCTGATAATCCATCTTCACCAATACCTACCACCGCTAACCATTTTTTACTGTTTGTCATTAGTGTGGAGAGGCAAAGTCCTTGAGAAAGCCTAGCAAAGCTTCATTCACTGCTTGGGGATACTCAACGCTAACCCAATGACCAGCGCCTTCGATCATAACTTGTCCTTTCAAGTTAGGAACTAACTGAGTCATTGTCTCCAGATTTATCCCCGGAAACTGAAGGACAATATCTTTGTCGCCAGCAATGAAAAAAGCAGGTGGCAATATCTTTTTATCTTGCAGTTGCGGAGTAATTTCCATATTTCGGTCAAAATTTCGATACCAGTTTAATCCACCACGAAAGCCACTACGTTGGTACTGTTCGACATAATAATCTAGGTCTGCTTCTGTTAATCCTAATACCTGCTGTTCGGAATCGATTAATCCATCCAGAAAACCGGAGGTTGATGACTTGGGTTGGAAGAAAATTCCTTCAGGAGCAGAGCCACTAACACTAGCATAAATTGTCCGTAGCGATCGCCGAATATCTGTTTCAAATTCAGCTTCAGCCACTCCAGGTTGCTGGAAATAAACCGTATACCAAAAGTTATCCCCATAATTCTCTTGCTTTGTTAATGCTCCCACCGGATAACGTATGTAGGGGATACTCATACCGACAACAGCATTGACTCGTTCTTCATGTAGCAAAGCTGTATTCCAAGCGACAAGAGAACCCCAGTCATGTCCAACAACAGTGAAAGTTGCATGTCCAAGGGCATCAGCAATGCCAACAACATCTCCAGTTAAATGGATAATGTCATAGGCTTCGATTTCCTCTGGAGCATCGCTACCACCATAACCTCGTTGATCGGGAACAGCCACCTGAAAACCGGCTTCCACAAGTGGGTCTATTTGATGTCGCCATAGATACCAGCATTGAGGCCAGCCGTGGAGTAAAATTACCAGAGGTCCTTCACCTTCAACAACTGTCCTCAGTGTCACCCCGTTTGTGTTGATATTACGAAAGTTGCGTTCTTTCATTTTGGATTATTTTTTCGAGATCCAATTACATACAGTAGCATCGCTAGCGCGATCGCACATTCTTCAGCCTACTTCTTACTTATGTTCGTTTAATCACTTACAATCACGATTTCTCCGCGTCTTTGCGTCTCTAAGTCTCCGTGTCAGTTTTCATAACAAGTATTCAAGCGGACATGATATTACTACTTCTTACTAATTCTCCGGCATTTCCGTTTCTCAACAAAAGAAAACATTAGATTTGCAGACTGGTAATTCAGGTCGTGATAAAATACCCAAGCTTGGGGTCGGGAAAGTTTGGCGAAATTCCAACACTGTGCCGCAACTGTAATGTAATCATCAGATTTGAGATTGAGATCATCCTTAATCCCCAATCCCTGGTTACTTAAAGTCAGAATGCCAACTCCAGGAGTGTCAAACAGACACAATCATTATCTGCTCCCTGCGTCGCACAGGGAAGGGGTTGCATCAATGTCATTGCCACTACCATCTAATTTTGTCAGTTGTCCAGGTCTTTTTTATCCCACTTCGGCGCGAGATGGTATATTGTCGCGGATTCGTATACCTGGGGGGATAATTACTAGTCAGCAGTTGCGAGCGATCGCTAATTTAGCTGATAAATTTGGTAATGGTAGTATCAATATTACTAATCGAGCGAATATTCAATTACGGGAAATAACTAGGGATATTCCGGCTGATGTTTTGGCTTTATTGCAGGAGATTGGTCTTGCTGCCAGGCTTCCAGAACTCGATCACCTCCGTAATATTATGGGGAGTCCGACTGCGGGAATTGACCATAGTGAACTAATTGATACTCGTCCTTTGATGCGCGAGTTAGAATATCAGATGATGGCTCATGCAGATTTAGTCGAACTTTCCCCAAAATTTAGCGTTTGCTTTGATGGTGGTGGCTCTGTGTCTGTTGCTACCCAAGCTAATGATATTGCGTTAATTGCTGTCTTCATTGCTGGAGAAGTCTATTTTCGGTTGAAGTTACGTGTGAATGCAGATATGGATGCTTCGTATCCGTTTTTGGATACAGGAGTGATATTAAAGCCGGAGGAATCAGTTTCTGTAGTAGTCGGATTGGCAAAGGTTTATTTACAGAATTTGCTCAAAAATAAATCTCAAAATCAATCATCAATTTCATTAAATCTATATCGAAAATCCCATCAACCCCGTTTGCGGGATATTTTAGATGAATTGGGAGTGGCACAATTTATCCAAGAAGTTGAATTCTATTTAAATAGAAGATTGAGACGTATTTCTTTGGAAAATAATCAAGATTTTCAAAATCACCAAACTCACCAAAATCACTACTTACATCTTGATATTCATCACCAAAAACAAAAAGGCTTTGCTTACATTGGGATTGTGACACCGTTGGGTAAATTAGAAACAAAACAAATTTATGAATTAGCGAATATTGCCCAAACACATGGTGATGGAACCCTAAGATTAACACCTTGGCAAAACTTAATAATTTCCGATATTCCCATACAGTATATTCAGGAAGTTAGCAGCAAAATTCGACATCTAAAATTAGATTATTCGGTAAATAATATTTATAGTGCTTTAGTCGCCTGTACAGGGAATGCGGGATGTGCATCTTCGGCAACTGACACCAAAAGTCACGCTGTCTTGTTAGCTGAATATCTCAATAGGAGAATTACTTTACCTACTCCTGTTAATATCCATTTTACAGGTTGTCCCAAGTCTTGTGCCCAGGCAGCAAAAGGCGATATTACTCTCCTGGGGATGATTCGGGAACAAGAAGGAGGATATCAAGTTTATTTAGGAAAAGGAGATAACAGATTTGGAAGGATGATTTATGATTTTTTGCCCTTTGTGGAAATTCCTGCCTTATTAGAAAAAATCTTACTAGTATACATGGCAAAATCTACATACCTGAATGAATCTTTTGCAGATTTTGTGAATAGATATAGTCTGAAACAATTACAAAGCATGTTTGAATAACTGATAAATAACAAAATAACTGTTAACTATTTTAGAGGAATATATAGTCAGGGTAATCTACTATCAAAAATCTCAAATACAAAATCAATAAATAATCACTAATAATTACTCACGAATAAATAATATCTAAATAAATATCTCCATAAAAATGACACTTGACTATATTCGCGACGGTAATCAAATATATGAAAAGTCTTTTGCTACGATTCGCTCAGAGGCAAACCTCTCCCAACTTCCAGATGATGTGGCAAAGGTTGCAGTTCGTCTGATCCATGCTTGTGGCATGATTGATATTGTCGATAGTATCGGATTTTCACCAACAGCAGTTACATCTGGACGTACGGCATTAGCAAACGGAGCAAATATTTTGTGTGATTGTCAGATGGTAGCAAATGGAGTGACTCGCAAGCGACTACCAGCCAACAATCAAGTAATCTGTACCCTCAACCATCCAGATGTACCCAACCTTGCCGCAAAAATCGGTAATACTCGCTCGGCTGCGGCTTTAGAATTATGGCAACCCTATTTAGAAGGGGCTGTAGTCGCAATTGGAAATGCGCCCACTGCCCTATTTAGGTTATTAGAAATGTTAGATGCAGGCGCTGCAAAACCCGCCCTAATTCTTGGCTTTCCCGTTGGCTTCGTCGGCGCAGCAGAGTCAAAAGCCGCCTTAGCCGCAGACAGTCGGGAAATACCCTTTATCACATTATACGGACGCAGAGGAGGAAGCGCGATCGCATCTGCCGCAGTTAACGCTTTAGCCATGGAGTCTGAAATATGAATCAAAATATGAGTCAAAATATAAATCACAATATGAATCACAATATCAACACAAATCTAAACATAAACAAACATAAAGGTCGCCTTTACGGTGTCGGTGTTGGTCCAGGTGATCCAGAATTATTAACATTAAAGGCTTTTCGCTTGTTACAAAGCTGTCCTGTAGTCGCTTATCAATCGGCTGAAGGCAAGGAAAGTGTGGCTAGAAGTATTGTTGCCGAATATATTCCCAGCGATCGCATTGAGCTATTGTATCATTTGCCACGCGCCCTTGATGCGGAAGCGGCACAACCAATATATGACCAAGTTGTGATACCGATTGCTGAACATCTGGCTGAGGGACGAGACGTTGTCGTTTTGTGTGAAGGAGACCCGTTATTTTACGGTTCATTTATGTATGTTTTTACACGACTATCTGAACAGTATGAAACTGAGGTAGTGCCGGGAATTTCCTGTCCAATGGGTTGCGCCTCGGCTTTAGGAGTACCTCTAACTTACCGTAATGATGTTTTTAGTGTCCTCCCGGCAACATTACCCGCAGATACCTTGGAAGCACAATTAAAAAATGCTGATGCGGTGGCAATTATCAAACTCCGGCGACATTTTGCCAAAGTTCGGGATGTGTTGCATAAAGTCGGATTAGCATCGCGGGCAAATTACATTGAGCGAGGCACAATGGCAAGTCAAAAAGTAGTTTCTTTAGATGAAGTGGAACCTGATGATGTGCCTTATTTCTCAATGATTTTAGTCCCTTCTCAAAGTCAACTATGAAAAAGAATGCACTATCATCAATTCGCTTATTTCCTCTTCTTCATCTATGGCAAAACTATCTCCTGTTGTCGTTGTTCTCGGTAATAACAGCATTTCCGTCGCTAAAAAGATTATTAGTGTTATCCCCGGAGCAAAATTATATGGTTTGGCAGGACGCACTTATGATACAGATGTAGATGTCAATTTTACTGATTTTGGCACGACATTACGGGAGTTATTTGCCGATGGCACACCGATTATTGGGATTTGTGCTACAGGTATTTTAATTCGTACTCTCGCACCTTTGCTGACGAATAAACGACAGGAACCTCCAGTTTTGGCGGTGGCAGAAGATGGTAGCGCCATAGTACCGCTATTAGGTGGACTAAATGGAGTGAACAATTTAGCGCGTCAAATTGCTAGTGTCTTCAATATCCAACCAGCAATTACAACAACGGGTGAAATTCGGTTTGGCATTGCTCTAGAAGACCCACCCCCAGGCTATCATTTGTCTAACCCCTCAAATGCCAAAGTCTTTATGTCAGACTTGCTGGCGGGAAATTCGGTGAGATTAGAAGGAAATCCCCTATGGTTAAATTGGTTAAAAAGTAGTTCATTACCAATTAACTCAAATGCGGAAAGAGTCATTCAAGTTACCGAAAAAAATGTATTTTCCACTCCTACTCACCTAATTTATCACCCACAGGCGATCGCAATCGGTATTAGCATACATCAGCAAAGAGATTTTTCGGAATCCCCCATTCCCCTAATTCCACAAATACTCGCCGATGCCGAATTATCGCCAGCATCGATTGCTGGAGTTTTTGCGAGTCAACTCGATGCTGCACAGCCAGAAATACAAGGGATTGCTGATGCACTCAATGTTCCAGTGCGTTTTTTGGCTCCAGATGAACTGAGCAAAGCCATGTCACGACACCACACATCTGATGTCGCCGTTGCGGCAGCTTTGGCTGCATCCCAAGGAAAATTAATCAGCCAGCGAAAAGTGTTAAATATTACTTGTGCTATCGCGATCGCTGATTTACCTATTGACACCAATACCACAGGCAGACCACGTGGACGCTTGGCAATCATTGGTACTGGACCAGGGAGAAGCGATTGGATGTCGCCGGAAGTGAAAAATATATTAAGTAATGCCACTGATTTTGTGGGTTATTCTACATACCTGAAGCTGATTGCTGCTTCTACCCCAGGTAAACACCTGCACGAGTCTGATAACCGCGAAGAAATCGTACGGGCTTCTCTAGCGTTAGATTTAGCTGCGGAGGGGCGGTTTGTGGCTGTTGTATCCTCCGGCGACCCCGGTATCTATGCAATGGCAGCAGCAGTCTTTGAAGCTTGGGAAAAGGAACAAAAACCCGCATGGCAAGGAATTGATATTCACGTCGCCCCAGGGATTTCGGCAATGCAAGCCGCAGCCGCCCAAATAGGTGCGCCACTCGGTCATGATTTTTGTGCTGTTTCCCTCTCGGATATTTTGAAACCTTGGTCAATTATCGAACATAGAATTCTTGCTGCCGCCCAAGGTGATTTTGTCATCGCCCTATATAATCCCATCTCTAAGCAACGGACTTGGCAACTTACCGAGACAAAAAAGATACTACTAAATTATCGTTCTCCAAATACAACTGTAGTGCTTGCCCGTAATATTGGTAGAGATGGAGAATCAATCAAAGTATGTACATTAGCAGAACTATCACCAGAATGTGCAGATATGCGAACGGTTATTATTATTGGCTCCAGCAAAACGCGAGTAATTGCCAAACCAGATGGGGGAATTTGGGTTTATACTCCCCGTAGGTATGAGTGATATCATTTCCGGCTGAATACTTGTTATTAAGACTGACACGGAGACACGGAGACGCGGAGACGCGGAGAAATTTTAATTGTCAGTGATTAGCCGAACATGATATGAATCTGTGGGAAAATCTAAAATCTCAGATACTTTCATCTATTATTGTATTAATTGTATGAATTGTATGAACTTCCAAACACCTTGGATTATATGCGATCGCATCATCTTGCGAATGGCAAATAATGAAGATATACCCCAAATCCTCAATTATTTTATTCAAAACAAAACCTACCTCACACCCTATTACCCAGCTTGGTACGATGAGTTCTTTACAGAAGAATACTGGCAGTTACAAATAGATGTGAACTATCAAGAGTTTAACAGCGATCGCTCCTTAAGATTATTTATTTTTCTCCAAAATAACCCTAATCAAATCATTGGGACTCTCAACTTTAATAATTTTGTTCGCGGAGTCGCCCAATACTGTAACGTTGGCTATAGCTTGGCAGAAAATGAACAAGGAAAAGGGTACATGACAGTAGCCCTGCAAGGGGCAATACAATACATGTTTCAAGAAGTGAAAATGCACCGGATTTCTGCAAATTATATGCCTCATAACCGGCGTAGTGGCAACTTACTCAAACGCTTAGGATTTGTAGTCGAAGGATATGCCAGAGATTATTTAATGATTAATGGTAAATGGGAAGACCATGTTTTGACAAGTTTAGTTAATTCACAGTGGTTATTTAAAGGTTAATTCCCACGTTTCTCATTACCCAAACTCCAGCACCTGATTAATTGCCAAATTTAACCAATTTTCATACCATTCATAAAAAGTCAAAGCTTCCTTACTTTCCTCAACAGACTCATACATATATGTATCCATATCTGGATCATCATGAAAAAATGCCGCACAATGACTTGTCAAAGGATATATTCCCGCTTCATTCGTGCGATCGTCAATCCAAATATTACCCCGTTCTTCACCTGTGACTACTAATCTAGCTTGGATTCCACAGCCATATTCGGCAACAGCAATTGAGCCTTGAATAAACTTTTGGTCAAAGTAAACACTGACTTTACTACCATTCATTTCCTGGAGTAAATCTAAATCATTCCACTCATGTTTTAAAGAAAAATCTTGAGCTAAAAAATCAGGTTGAAATAGTTGCCCATTCTGAAAATTGTCAATATTTAAACCCAAAAAACCATAACCAGGTCCAGCACCACCATTGCCAATCTTCAACAAAAAATTCCGAAAATCTTCCGGTAAATTCACTTGAAAATTTAATTCAAAGTCTTGTAATTCCTTCTCGCTTAAACAAGGATTCAGAATATATTGATGTGATTCTGAGCCAAAAACCTCAAAATTTGTATCTAAATGTACTAGCTGAGATAATTTATTTTTTAATTTCTCGAAATTAATATTCATGTCTATTCCATAGCCTACTTGAGATTATCAACAAAAGTTAAAACAATTACAACTAAATCTCAGACTCAAAAAAATGCTATCCTTCAACCTAATTCCAGATGTAGGATGAAAACAGAACTCAATTAAGCTGTACTGGTAATGATCCTGCCTGAAACTTCCAATAACGCATCATCTCACAATCCGCTCCTTTCCCTAAACTACGAACCAGTTTTAGAATCACTCGGCGATGATTACTATGACGAAGTCAGCGCCGCAGAATATCCCCAACACATTTTAAGATGGCGTAACAATGCACTATTACCCCGTTTAGGATTAAATCCTGCTCACGTGACTGATGAACATTTTTGTCAAGCATTTGGCAAGTTTGAGGGCAGGAAACCATTGTTAGCATTACGTTATCATGGCTATCAATTTGGTGAGTATAACCCTCATTTGGGTGATGGTAGAGGTTTTCTATACGGACAAGTTCGTGGTACTGATGGCGAACTATACGATTTTGGCACGAAAGGTTCGGGACGCACACCCTATTCGCGGGGCGGTGATGGAATGCTGACTCTCAAAGGTGGTATACGCGAGGTATTAGCGGCAGAAATGCTGCATAGAATGGGTGTACGCACTTCGCGCTGTCTGAGTGTGGTGGAAACGGGTTTAGGTTTGTGGAGAGGAGACGAACCTTCTCCTACTCGTTCTTCGGTGATGATTAGGATGAGTAAATCCCATATCCGTTTCGGTACATTTGAGAGGTTAAATTATTTTCAACGTCCAGATTTAATCAAGCAACTATTAAATCATGTTATTGATACCTACTATTCACATCTGAATCGGGAATCAGAAAAATATGCGTTATTTTATGCTGAATTAGTACAAAGAATTGCAGAACTTGTCGCCCAGTGGATGGCATCTGGCTTTTGTCATGCGGTCTTAAATACTGATAATATGTCGATTACGGGTGAAAGTTTTGATTATGGACCTTATGCTTTTATTCCCAACTTTGATCCACAATTTACTGCGGCTTACTTTGACCATTCTGGGCGCTACAGTTACGGCAATCAAGCGGGTATTTGCAAGTTAAACCTAGAGTTATTACAACGTCCATTGGCGGCTACAATTCGGACTAATGATATGGAAACTGGTTTATCTAGTTTTGAAGAGTATTATGATGCTGAATATCGTCGTTTTATGTTGAGAAAATTAGGTTTTGAACAGTTAGATAATCAAGAAGCTGAAGAACTATTACGAGCTACATTACGGTTTTTAAATAATTATCCCGTAAGTTACCATCATTTCTTTGCTGACCTAGCAATTACTTTTTCTAGTAAATGGCGGGATGATGCTAGTTGTATTTTAAATGATTCCGAAATTGGGCGATCGCTCGGCGCATCGGAATTATTTTTAAATTGGGCAGGGATATATCATCGGATTTTAACTAATTTAACACTTGCCGAAATCGAAAAAGTCGGTCAAACTCTGAATCAATATAACCCCAAAACAGTTGTGATTAGACCAGTAATTGAATCAGTTTGGGAACCAATTGCTCAAGCTGATGATTGGACAGCTTTTAATGATTTGATCCAGGAAATCCAATTAATTTAGGCACAATAATATCCCTGGTTTTGAGTAAAATTCAGGGATATAATTGAAGATTAACGAAAATTAAATTTTATTAAAAGTAGTTACATTCGCTGGTTGTAAATGGTAGATATGCATTCGCCACAATGTGTTTTTGACCGCTAAATTCTCTGCCGTAATAACCATCATCAAAACCACGTCCAAATTCCCCGCCCGCAGTCCGGGGCTTGTAGGCATTCCCCTTTTTAGCACTTTCGCTGCCCTGACGATAACCGTCGGAGTAAGCCCGTGGATGATATCCGGGGTCTTGGTCTAACAACCATTGTGTGACAGGATAACAGTATCTTCTCGGATAGACTCGATAACGACGGTTGTTATAGTAACCGCGATAGTAACCATTCCCGCCATAGCCTTCGTAATAGCGATTAAACAAACTATGATTATGTCTGCGATTGTAGACACGATCGCGTTCTTTGCCACTAGCTGGTTGATGGTTGAGCAAAAATGCGATGACTGTAATGATGATAAATAAAGTGACTGGGATAATTTTTTTCATTTTCATCAACCCCCAGACTTTTCTGAAATGATGATAGTTGGAGTATTACCTTAAATATATAATTTTTAGCAGTGAGAAAACATCATGCGATCGCATGATTTTGGGATTATTAATCTGTAATATTTGGGCAAACTGATGATGATTTTCCTGGTTGGTAAATTTTACCAAAGGAATGGTCAGCACGAATTTCTATGACTAAGTTGACATATGTTGACGAATTTGCTAGCGGTTTAATGAATAATTCCGGATGTAAAGCCCGCCAAAAGTAATTGACAAACTCTTCAATTTGCATATCTGTCATTCCCCGTTTCCCGCTAGCCTTCATGTCGTGTTCGGCTTGTTTGCGCCATTGGACTGAGTAACGGTAATCTTGGGGGTACAACAAAATTAAATGATCGAGACGCTCCCATAGTGGTAGATATTGCTTTAGTTGCTGGTTCATATCACGGGCGAAAGCTTTGTCTAGGGCTGTGATAATCGGGGGAGGTAGGTGATTAAATGCTGCATCCTCAATCGGACGAACACCAACAAACCAGCCTTCAAATAAGAGAATATCGACGTGGGGAATAATTTCCGGCTGAGTTCTATCTCCGGCTCCATTGTGAAGGGATTTATCGAAGCGAGGAATGCTGACAGGAGTTGGAGAATTTGCCTGAGAATTACGAATTTGCTCGAGGACATTTAAACCTAAGTTGATATCATGGGTTCCTGGAGGACCACGCCAAATTAAACGCGGGTCTTGTTGTTGCAGGAACATGCGATCGCGATAAGTTTTGTATAGGTCATCCAGTGATAAACAAGCCGCATGATATCCCATTTCCCCCAAAATCGAGGAAACACCTCTGGCTAATGTAGTTTTACCTGTTCCTTGCCCTCCTAATATTCCCTGAATCAAAGGACGACCGATATTTTGATGCTGTTCAGCCATTTGCAAGGCTAATTGTTGGTAGATTGTCATTTTTATGAGTGCTAAGGGCTGATACTAATGCTTGCTGAGTTTTCTTTGCCTGTAGCTAAGAACCCAACTTGAATGCTTCGATAAATAAACTGTAAACAAAACCTATTTTGAGGATATTCAGGGATTCTAGCCAAAGTGAACCAACGGCAAAACGACGACGGTAATATATTTGACTGGTGAATTCCGTTATCAAAACCAAAATTGCGGCGATAACGATATCGAGTCTAGCCTGTTGTCCTGCGGTTGTGGAAATTGCCGTCCCTAGGAAAATTCCCAGCAAAAAGCTTATAATCAGCACAGACCAACGTCGCCAAGGGTTACTCAGCCATTGTCCTAACCTTTGTGCGATCGCGTCAAACAAATCATTCAAACGAGTATTTTGCATTCTCTGGTGATTTGGGAGAAAATCAGATTATTATTTATGAGGAAATATCCCTATTTGAGGATATCGTCTCTAGGTTAACTAGCTATAAATAGTATTGTGGGGGTCTTGTAGTTATGCTGCAAGTTTTTCGTCTCCAGCTTGATCACAAAAAATGAGCGAGAGTAAAATTTTTACCTAATCTGTAAATTTTAATACATTTACCCTCAATTAATACCTAGTCTAAGGGGTGAATCCCCCCAGCCCTTTTATTTGCGAGTAAGATATAACCCTTGCTCGAATCTAAAAAAGATTACACCTACAAAGAAGTCACAAAGAAGTTTTGAGCTTTTTCCAGGTGAAATATTCGCTGCGGCTAGACTAAAGTTGTCAATCAAAATTTAGGATTCATAATTATAATTACTGACTCCTTGATTAATTAGAAATCGGCTAGAATTTAGGCAAGACCTTTGCTTCAAAAGTTAGACTGAGCTTTCCCAAGTTGATATTGGGGATACAGTAAATCCAGATTTCCTATTATTTTTCGATTACCAAACTAAATACTTATACCAATTCATCATCCGTAATTAAGAAAGTCAGGTAAGAATCTGAGTTTCCGATTTCAAATATGCTACTGAATTTTGAATAATTGGTATTGTTTCTCTCTAAATTTATTTCTTTCTCAATATTGACATCGATATGAAATTACCAAAGTATCGTCATGCGATTATCGCGATTGGTTGTTTGGGTGTACTCGGAATATTTGCTGGATGCTACCAAGTTAGCGTCTCTTTTGAACCAGCAGGAACAGAAGTCGCTTCCACATCATCAGTGCCAATTAACCAGTTAGCCAGCGAACAAACCAACGAATCATCTGGGCAAATTTCACCAATTACTTCAGAAAATACTGATGTGAAATTGCTTGCCTACCACCCCAGCACGGAAAAAAAAGGTACGGGAATCGGTAGTTTGCGGATGAGTAATCAAACCACTCAACCAGTACGTCTTGCCTTATTAGCACGGCGTGGTGAAGTCAAAGGTGGCGGCGGAAATGCGGCAGATGTCCCCGCACATTGGGATTTTGCACCCCAAGAAGGGAATGACAAGGGGTTGGTCTTATCGCTGCCTAATGGTAATTTGAAGTTGGCAAAGGGAGATGTATTGGTTGCATTCGCTCAAGATGGTTCCCGTAAATATTGGGGTCCATATGTAGTGGGCGAAACTCCTTTACCTGCTTGGAATTCAGAGGGGAAGGAGTGGCAATTGATTTTAAATAATTAAGGGATGGAGTATGGAAAGTAATTCTTAACTCCTTCTAACTCAGGGCTTCTTTGCAGAATTCAGAAGAACAAAAGCTGCTTAAATGTAGTCAAAACTATTGACTTATGATTTTTGTGTGTAAACCATTGATTATTGACTACCGACTTTTGATTCAATGATTAATCATGCTTTTGATAGATGGTGTAAGGATATTGAGAAGCGTCCAGTTCTGGCGATGATATCCTCTGTGCTGGTGGTTACTTTAGTTTCTGGGATTGGTTTTTTTTGGCATTTGGGGAGTATTGGTTTAATTGATGAAACCGAGCCTCTTTTTGCTGAAGCTTCTCGGCAAATGTTGGTGCGTGGAGACTGGATTACACCATTTTTTAATAATGAAACGCGATTTGATAAACCGGCTCTGATATATTGGTGTCAGGCGATCGCTTATCAAGTTTTTGGTGTCAATGAATGGGCTGTGCGGCTTCCGAGTGCTTTAGCTGCAACTGCTGTCGTCGGTTTTTGTTTTTATGTTTTGCAATGGTATGTCGCCAAGCAAAATATTTATCAAGATGGCAATCACAATCAAACAGGGGCATTTTCACATGCGAGTCGGCGCTGGATGGTGGCTAGTTTGGGTGCTGCATTAATTGCTCTCAGCCCGGAAATGATTGTTTGGGCACGTGCTGGTGTGTCCGATATGCTGTTAAGTTTTTGCATGGTTTCGGCTCTGTTGTGTTTCTTCCTCGGATATGTAAATGAGGAAGAGAGCTGTCGAAGTCGGGAAATATCTAATGATATTTCTAATGTGCTTTCCCCCTTATCTCCGGGCATTTTCCCTTCAAAATGGTACACGGCATTTTATATATTAATTGGTGGGGCAATTTTAACAAAAGGTCCTGTGGGGATTGTACTTCCTGGTTTAATTATTGGTATTTTTTTGCTCTATGTGGGCAAATTTAAGCAGGTATTGCAGGAAATACGATTATTTATTGGTTTATTAATTATTGCCCTTGTCTCGCTACCTTGGTATGTGTTGGTGACTTGGCGTAATGGTTGGAATTTTATTAATGATTTTTTTGGTTATCATAATGTCGAGCGTTTTACTGCTGTAGTTAATCGTCATTCGGCACCTTGGTATTTTTATTTTTTAGTTGTCTTACTAGGTTTTGCTCCCTATGCAGTGTATTTACCCAGTGCCATCCTCCGTAAAAATCGCGATCGCAAAACAAACCTAAACATCAATTTTTGGCAACGAAAATATTGGCTATCTCAACCTCGGATTCAGCAATTTAGCTTATTTATTCTCGCTTGGTTTTTTGGTGTTTTTGGCTTTTTTACTATTGCGGTGACAAAATTACCCAGCTATGTTTTGCCCTTAATGCCTGCTGTGGGGATTTTGATTGCATTGTTATTTAATGATTTAATTGCTCAAGACAAAAGCGATCGCATCTCCACTGTGCCTGGTTTTCGCCTTAGTGCTTGGGCAAATGTAATTTTTGTTGCAGCTATTGGTTTTACGTCTTTTTACGTTCCTCGGCTTTTTGGTGAGGATTCTGCGGCACCAAATTTCAAACAACTTTTACAGCAATCAAATTTAACTGAAATAGGCGGTATAATTTGGCTCGCTGCCGCCGTCATCTTAGCAATTTTACTGAAGAAGAAGATGTGGTTATCGCTATTTGGCGTTAATCTTGTGGCTTTTTGTCTATTTTTATTTTTCGTGCTGACTCCTGCCCAGTATCTTATGGACAGTGAACGACAAATGCCATTGCGACAATTATCAGCGATCGCAGTCCAAAATCAAAGACCCAACGAAGAATTAATGATGGTTGGTTTCAAAAAGCCATCAATTGCTTTTTACACTCAGCGCCCAATTAACTACATCAGAAGCAGCGAAGTTGCTGGTGAATATATTCAAAATCAAGCAGCCAAGACAACTCAACAATCTGTAATTGTGTTCGCACAGCCGAAAAAATTCGCCGAAATGGGTTTACAAGTCACTGATTACAAAATTTTAGGCGATCGCGGCGCATATCAAGTAATTCGAGTCCCTTTAAAATAATTTCTGAGTGGGGAGTTTGATGGATTTTTTGCCTGTTCACAGGGTAGGGACTATTAACAATATTTACAACCTCTTTAAAGCTAAATGAATTTCACCCAATAAGTCTTCCATTGAGATTGAACGTGGTAAGATTTTCGCGCCGACAATTGGCGAAACTAATGTTTTTTCACTAGTTTTTTCACCTGTTTCATTTTTATTTAATCTCTGGTCGATGATTAATACTGGAGGTAAATGAAATGGTAATTTTTCCAATGCTTTTAATGCTAGCATCACTTCTTTTTTAGGTGCTGATTTATACAGGCAAATTAGCAATAAGTCAACGCTATGGTGACGAATTTGTTGTAACATTTCTGCCCAAGAACGAGCCGTTGCAGCTTTTAATCCTCCCGTTTGTAAATACTGGATTAAGGCTTGAAACCATTCAGAAGGGCGATAAACATTGGTGCTTTCTAAGCTAGGCGAGGATGTATTTTCTGTTTGTTTTGTACTGTTTTTCTCATACCCATTTTCCCCTGCCCTAATTTGTTCATTATTACTAACTTGACTAACTCTAGAATTACGTAAATGATTATTTTTTGCCTCTGGTAAATCAGGCAACATCATTAAATCAACAATCAAGGTACTAGGGGGGCAACATATTCCCGCAGCAATTTGTAATACTGAAAGTAATGCTTCTGCTTTACCTTTTTGTCCCTGGGCTGTCAAGCAGGGAAAAACTGATAAACCTGGAACTTGAGAGGCTGCTTGCGAGACTTCCACGTCGCATGTGACAAGTGGCAAAACTGAGAGGCGGGGGTGCTTGCTCAGTCTTTCGAGATAGGATTGCGCCATTTGCATTTTGGTATCCAACAGGACAACATCAAATTGCCAAACTCGCGATAGTAATTCTGCTTGTTCGAGATCGTCAACTTCAATGACTCGATGGTCAAGGAGTGATGGCTGAATGTTATTTTCGATATCGGGATTAACTAAGCGTAAAATCCGAAGTGGAGTATTGACGATCGCTTCTTCATGACCTTTTTCGTGCTTTTTTTCTTTGGGTTTAATGCACAAGCTATCGAGTAATGGTGCCAGCATTTGGTGCTGGATGGGTAAACGCAAAAATCCCTCCGCACGGTTGGTAAAGGCTTGTTCTTTTTCCGCACCCGTGGCTGTGACAATTGCGGGAATGCGACGGGTTGCTTCTTCTGATTTCAACAGGGTAAGGACATCCCATCCCGATAGTAGGGGTAATACAGGATTAAGGAATATGGCTTTTGGCTGCAATCTCCGGGCTTTTTCAATCGCTTCACACCCCGAACGAGCGATCGCTACTCGATAACCTAAGCCAGTTAACTGTTCTGTGAGTTCTTCAATATATCTTCCCACAGCTTCCACGACTAAGATTAATCTTTGTGAGGGATTCGCGTGTAATCCTGTCAAAGGTGTTGATAGCACATCGTCGTTGACTGTAGCTTCCTCGTCTAACCGCCCTGCTTGGCTACCTGGAGAAATCCCATATTTGGCTTGGGGAAACATTCCCGAACCGAGTTCCCGACGACTAGTGTGAGGATGACTTAAGGTTTCGCTAAATGCACTTTTGGGTGGGCTAGGAGGTAAAAGTAAGGTAAACTGACTCCCCTTACCTTCTCGTGATAAAAAGCTCACATCTCCCCCATGCAGTCGTGCTAAGGCACGAGTTAGCACCAGCCCCAATCCAGTGCCCTCAAATTGACGGGTGAGGGGATTTTCAAGTTGTTGAAATTTCTGGAAAATTAAATGCTGTTGATGTTCAGGTATACCAATGCCTGTATCCCAAACAGTAAATGCAATCCAACCTTCCCAATGGTTAACGCGCAAACCAATTTTGCCACCACCTTCAGTAAATTTGAAGGCATTAGAAAGCAAATGTACCAGCATTTGTCGTAGTCTTAGTTCGTCAGCAATAATCTCGTTGAGTCCAGGTTCAATTACTAAGCTAAACTGATGATTTTCCTCTGTAGTGGCAACTTTGTTATTTTGAATATAAACAGCTTTCGCATCAAAAATGGCGCGATCGCAAACTGCTTGAATCTTGACTGGACTTACCGACAGTTCCATCTGCCCGGTTTCCATCCGCGTCAAGTCCAAAATATCGTTGACGACGCTCATTAAATGTCTGCCACTTTGATGGATAAGCCCGGCATATCGCGCTTGACGTTCGTTTAATTCTCCTAGTTGCTGATCAACTAGTAAGCGTGATAATCCCAATACTGCTGTGAGCGGTGTTTTTAATTCGTGGCTAATACAAGCTAAAAATTCGTCTTTTAAGCGATTTAATTGAATCAGGTCGGCATTTTTGGCGGCTAATTCTTTACTAAGTTGCTGCTGTTCGGTGACATCAGTTGCCAACATTAACCACATGTCATTAATGACTTTCCACTCCGGACTATCCAAGGGAATTTTCGCAAACTGCCAAACTCGCTCCTGACCACTTTGAACTTCAACCACACAGGTACAAGTACCTAATTGGCTATTCAAAAAACAGCGCCCTCCCATATTTGCCGTGCTTGTTTCTTCTGGTAGTTCGGAGCCAAAATTACCGGCAGCAAAGTTGTGAGTTGAGCTAGAACCGGAAATTAGGGGGGAAATATCGTCGATTTCGCCACTAATTGGACTAACTTTAACGCTGGCTTCGTAGGATTCATCCATTCCTGCGGAGATACTACGCCCAGATGAACGCTCTTCCCCAAAGGCTTTTGGGGACAAAATTGCCTCCACCTGTTGGCGAATTCCTTCGGGATTTTTTAACATACCCAATTGTTGCCACCAAGCTGGGTTTTGGGTGACAACTTCGCCACCACCTGTTTGTAGCATCAGGGGCCAAGGCAAACGTTCGAGTAATTGTACTAATGATTGATATTGAGATTGAGATTGAGATTGGGGAGACTTTTGTTCGGGTTGCGTTTTGGGAATAGATGTTTGGGGAATAGAAGCTTGAGAAATTGCTTTAGTTGGTACTGTTGTGACTCGATTAGTTTTCCGACGCTGTCTAGTTTCGCTTGTTTTTGATGCCTGTTTACTATTACCGATGGCGTTTTGATTCATGTTTTGAGGTTCCATATCTGTATTTAAACCATCGTTGGATCGTGGTTTTGTACTACTGGCGCTGTTACTAATTTCCGTTGACTTCGTTAAATGCTTTAATAAACGAGCATTATTAAGCAAACCCAAATATTTTTGATGACTATCAATCACCACCCAATCAGCAACAGGAGTCTGTTTATTTATCTTCACGGAAGATTGCCGAGGGTTTAATAATTTTTTAAATTTCTCTATACTTTCCGTTGCCAACACAGTCTTTATCGGTTGAAGAAGACTATTATCCAAACTCAAATTCCAACTGAAAAATTGCTGTTGCAAATAGTTTGTTAATTCCGAACCTTGGTTTTTTGTTACCAAAATCAGTAATTGGCTGATTAAACCTGCGGAGTACAGCAATCCCAGGGGATATTTTTGTTCATTCAATACTACTAAGCGATCGCAATTCTCAACCTCAAACATATCTAACAAAGCCGCCAAAGTAGTAGTTTGCGAGCAGCTTGGTACCGTTGAAATAAAATCATCAACCCGATAATGTAGCATTGACATCTCTAGTAATCTTGTCGCTCTTCTTGAGGTTGAAATCAAATCAAACCGCTACTTCTAAAGCTCATAGCGTTTTCCGACAGCAATACCCCCAGTGAAGATTGAAATTTAATTTTGATTTAATCACCGCCACTTCAATGCTTGAGAATTGGTTAGGCGTAAACGAACAAGTTTTTTTTTGCTAGCGACAAAATTGTCCGAACTACGATTATTCCCTGGCTATCCCAAAATCACAAACATAATTTACATCAATTTGACCGCGCTCAGGGACATTACCAAGGTTTCCTACACCATAATCGCTTGAGAGCTTTACCAAATAGCGATCGCAATACAAGTTTCTCAAACCGATCAAATTACTTGAGAGGTGTATGAGAGCTTGTTGAAGCTTATACCAGCATTATGTTGGTATCGAAACACTTTATAGAAAACGATAGCTATCACAATTATGGCTCCAAAGTATAGCTATTGAACCTTTAGGAATTATAATGATTTGGAATGATATGCTTCGTTATTCTTGTTTAAGTATCTTAATCAAATAACACAATTAGAAAATATACATTTGAATAGATACACAAATTTTAATCCTCTCCACGACTGAAACAAATTAGCCACAGCAAGATTAAAATAAGTGATTCTCACTATAATTATTTTGCCAAGCTAAAATCACAGCTAACGGCAAAAAATAATTATTGGTTTTCAAAATCTTTATGACTTCTTTAGTTTTATAAACTATATCTAAAGGTAGTTGCTACAACAATATCAAGAAACTGGATTAATAATTATAAACAATAAAAATTCCGCAGAGAGAATAAATAATAAATCAGCGCGTGGGTTTACCGACTCTTGATTGAAAACATCTGTTGCCTGTGAATTGTGAAACCCTGTACACAAAACAAACAAATACAAAATTACTCTTTGGCTCCTGTTTCAGCCTAATCTCCACAAAAAAACTGATAAAGCATGTATAAAATTTAAAATTAATCTTTGCTAAACACTTACTTATAATCAAAACCAAGTAAAAGGAATTGAGTGCTGAATCTCATACTTCTTCGCGTTCTATCAGATTTAACTACGCTTCCATCGTATCCCCTTTCTTTAGTCCTTGCCTTGATTTACAATTAGCTGTTGGCAAGTAGCTGACTACTGTGGAAGAGAATATGCAATGCCATTACATAATTTCTAAACAGATAGGGTTCAAGCCTAACTAAAGCCTTGAGCAGGCTTAATTATTGTCGTTCGTGTCGATCGCAAAAGAAGCGAGTAGCCGAAAATAGGAGACAGTGCATCTATTGCTAAAAAACAGACGACAAAAAGCTAACATGTACACTTAAATGTTACAAGCAAAAATACAAATTGTTTTTTTCCCAAATGACGACAGCCGACCAACGGGCATTGTTGCAGAAACTCAAATCGGACTACCGCCAGATTCTCATTAGCTACTTTATCCCAGACACCGCATCATCAGAAAAAATCGATAAATTTATCAATGCGCTATTTTGTGCTAGTATTCCTGTGCCCCAAATAATTGAAATGCACATGGAACTTATTGATGAGTTTTCCACACAGCTCAAATTGGAAGGGCGAAGTGATGAAACATTGCTTGATTACCGCTTGACACTAATTGATATTTTGGCTCACCTTTGCGAACTGTATCGGCGATCGCTACCAAGGTAAAGTCAAAGCTATGAGGTTTCCTCCAGATTGTCAAGTAGCAATATGGCAAAATGTGCAAGGAAAATCAGCTGATTTTTAAGAAAGTTCCAAAATTCGCTTCACGCTTTTCTATAAACAATTAACCTTCTATTAACCTTCACAGACAGCCCGTACTTTGTATATGAATCCAGTAAGAAAAACTTATGTCCTGAAGTTGTATGTAGCAGGGAATACACCTAATTCCGTCAGGGCATTAAAAACACTTAAAAACATCCTAGAGCAGGAATTTCAAGGTGTATACGCCCTCAAAGTCATAGATGTATTGAAAAATCCCCAATTGGCAGAAGAGGATAAAATATTAGCAACACCAACATTATCTAAAATTTTGCCCCCACCAGTTCGGAAAATTATTGGTGATTTGTCAGATAGAGAAAGGGTATTAATTGGACTAGATTTGCTTTATGAAGAGTTGACGGAAGAAGACTTTTTCTCAGAATAGTTAATAGGTAATAGGTGACAGCGAATCATTAAATGCATCAGAAATAATCAATTATAAATAAAGTATTGGAAATCATGAATACTTGAGACAAAAGATTAAAGTATGAGATGATGGTTAGTTGTAAATAAAATAAAAATTAAAAACGAATGGCTAACAACTAATATATAGATTACCAAATAACTAATAAGAATAGATACATAGCATTAACAAAAAAATTTAAGTAACTGGGTAAAACCCTTTTTTAAGTAGTAAACAATGAGTGAAAACGACCTACAAGGGCAAAATAGCACACCGATAATTGGGGGTGTTGAAAAAATTCGTACAATGATAGAGGGGTTTGATGACATTAGTCATGGTGGATTACCGAGCGGTAGAACCACCCTCGTTAGCGGCACCTCTGGAACAGGCAAAACATTATTATCACTACAGTTTCTCTATAACGGGATTAATTTCTTCGGTGAATCGGGAGTATTTGTCACCTTTGAAGAATCCCCTAGTGATATTATTAAAAATGCCCATATATTTGGGTGGAATTTACAGCGTCTCATAGAAGAAGGCAAATTATTTATCCTTGACGCTTCTCCCGATCCGGAAGGTCAAGATATTGTTGGTAATTTTGATTTATCAGCACTAATTGAGCGTTTACAATATGCTATTCGCAAGTACAAGGCGAAGCGTGTCTCCATTGACTCAATTACAGCAGTCTTTCAACAGTACGAAGCCGTTGGAGTTGTCCGTCGCGAAATTTTCCGCCTCGTAGCCAGGCTCAAACAACTCGATGTGACAACGATTATTACCACCGAACGTAGTCAAGAATATGGGCCAGTTGCCTCCTTTGGGGTAGAAGAATTTGTCTCAGATAATGTGGTTATTGTTCGCAACGTTTTGGAAGGAGAACGACGGCGACGCACAATCGAAATTCTCAAACTGCGCGGTACAACCCATATGAAAGGGGAGTACCCTTTTACCATCACTAACGATGGCGTAAATATCTTCCCGTTAGGAGCAATGCGTTTAACGCAGCGTTCTTCCAATATTCGTGTTTCTTCAGGAGTTGAAACCCTAGACACAATGTGCGGCGGTGGATTTTTCAAAGACTCAATCATTTTAGCAACTGGTGCTACTGGTACAGGTAAGACTCTGTTGGTGAGTAAATTTTTACAAGAAGGCTGTGCCAGAGGAGAGCGAGCAATATTATTTGCTTACGAAGAATCGCGAGCGCAATTATCACGAAATGCTTTCTCCTGGGGGATAAATTTCGAGGACTTAGAACGTCAAGGTTTATTAAAAATCATTTGTACCTATCCCGAATCAACAGGTTTAGAAGACCATTTGCAAATCATTAAATCAGAAATTTCGGAATTTAAACCTGGGAGAATTGCGATCGATTCCTTATCAGCCCTGGCGCGGGGAATTAGTAATAATGCTTTTCGTCAGTTTGTGATTGGTGTCACCGGTTATGCAAAACAAGAGGAAATTACTGGCTTTTTTACGAATACAACTGACCAATTTATGGGATCACATTCGATTACTGACTCTCATATTTCTACCATCACTGATACAATTTTGATGTTGCAATATGTGGAGATTCGTGGTGAAATGGCAAGAGCCATCAACGTATTTAAAATGCGTGGTTCTTGGCATGACAAAGGTATTAGGGAATACGATATCACAGCAGATGGTCCACAAATTAAAGATTCCTTCCGAAATTACGAGCGAATCGTTAGTGGTGGTCCAACTCGCGTTAGCATTGACGAAAAGACGGAGCTATCCCGTATAGTCAGGAGTTTCCAAGATAAAGAAAATCCCGACGCTTAAAGATAGCATCGTGTTATATTTCTATGGGTGGGATAACGGTTTTAAGCCGCTTATTTTTTGTGTGAGGAACGCGGTGAAAGCACAGCATTTATTTTATGGTTTCTTGCCCGGAGTCACTGTAGCAGTTCTAACGGTGCAGCCAAGTTGGGCTAACAATTTAGAATTAAGTCAACCTAATTGGGTTGATTTCAGTTTGGATATTTCTCCTAATCATGTTTCCCCTAATCATGTATTGACTAATGTTTTAAATCCGATTTATGTTGCTCAAACGACCAATTTGCCCCAGCAAATCGTCTATAAAAGTAGATATATTCCCGAATTAATAAATCAGCAAATAGGGATTGGATACTCGAACCAGGTTCGTGCTGTAGTTAATCCTATCACCCAAACATCATCCATTAACTTTGTGCCTTTCAGTCGCGATCGCCTATTATTTGATAGGAGTAATACTTCATTTAGGCAATACGCTGATGTGGACGCAAAATATAGCTTGGCGGAGATGAAGCTATATAATCCCGAAGCAATGACTAACAACACTTCAGTTGTAAAGTCCAGTGTAGTCGCTCCTGTTGACAGTTCCCCAGAAATTTTATCTGCCTCTTTGCAGCAGCAAATCAAACAACCTCAACTAAACCCTCGGACTCAATTAACGATAGTATCGCCGGTTCCGACTAGAGAGAAAAAGGGGGAAGACAGTGCCGCAGTTCTCACCAGGGTATTGCCAAAAACGTCCCCAGTGGCACAAAACCAAAAACCACTAGCCCAGTCACCAACTACCAATCCAGCCACTACCCCAGGGCAACTTCCGAGCTATCTGAATTCCAATCCCAATCCGCTACAATTTCCCACCAAAGCCGAAGAAGTAAGACTTCAAGGGACACAACCAATTACATTAAATCAGGCATTAGAAGCCGCACGACGCAACAATAAACAGCTACAGGTGGCATTATTGCAACTGGAACGTAGTCAAGCTGTATTGCGGGAAGCACAAGCCTCATTATTGCCGAATTTGAGCGTCAATGCCACAATTAATCGCGGACAATCAGCCCAAGGGCAACTCCAAGTCGAACGAGAAATCCAGAATACACCACCAGCATTTCGAGATCAAATTCAGGGAGATAGCCCCAGCACTGCATTTAATAGTACCGCACAGTTGAGTTACAGTCTGTATACATCCGGACAACGACAAGCGACAATTCGTCAAGCCGAAGAACAGTTACGGGCAAGCGAATTCACTGTTGAGCAGCAATCGGAAGATATTCGCCAGACTGTGACAAAGCAATATTACAATTTGCAACAAGCTGACGAACAAGTGCGGATTAGTCAGTCAGCAGTAACTAATGCCGAAGCCAGTTTACGTGATGCACTCGCACTCGAAAGGGCTGGTGTCGGAACTAGATTTGATGTGTTGCGATTCCAAGTTAACTTGGCAAACTCCCAACAAAACCTAACGAATTCGCGATCGCAGCAACAAATTGAACGGCGACGGTTAGCGTCAATTTTAAGCGTACCGCAAACAGTTAACTTGAGTGCTGCCGACCCTGTAAAACTTGCAGGTTTGTGGAATCAAAGCCTGGAAGAAAGCATTATCCAAGCCCTCAAAAATCGACCAGAACTACAACAACAACTGGCTCAACGCAATATTAGTGAACAACAACGGCGACAAGCATTATCACAACTAGGACCACAAATCAACCTCATTGCTAGTTATAATTTGCTCGATCAGTTTAACGATCAAATTCCGATTACAGATGGTTATTCAGTCGGGGTGCAGGCAAGTTTAAACTTGTATGATGGCGGTGCTTCCAGGGCAAGGGCAGCACAAGCAAGTAAAAATGTGCAGATTGCCGAAACTAATTTTGCCAACCAGCGCAACACAATTCGTTTTGAAGTGGAGCAAGCATATTCGGAGTTACGTTCTAATTTGGAGAATGTGCAAACAGCGACTACGGCACTCGAACAAGCAAAAGAGGCACTACGGTTAGCACGTTTGCGCTTCCAAGCCGGTGTTGGTACCCAAACCGATGTGATTGCCGCAGAAAATGACTTAACACAATCTGAAGGTAATCGAATTCGGGCTATTTTGGATTACAATCGCGCTTTGGCTGATATCCAACGGGCGGTGACAATCAGAGGTACGCAGTAATTTTGCAAATACGGTGCTGCTCCGCAGTAGACGCGCTAGCATCTTCTAGTAAAGTAGCAAGACAGTTAAGGTTGTCAGTCAATCGATTTGCTGAAAACCAAGACTTGGGAGAAGTTGGGGTGGAGATTTTCTTCCCCCAAACCCCTCCAAAAAAGTTGATCTGTTTTGTTTGTGGTAATTGATTTATATTCTTAACTAAACTGTATTGAAGCGTATTTGTGGGAAAATATTACTCTTTTGTTGAGGATAGCTACGACTAATGCTACCTTCAATTGTGTTGTGTGAGAAGCGACTGTAAGAGTATATATGAATCATAGACGTAGATATATGGATAATTGGGTGCTGAATGGTACTGGGAAAACAGCAACCCATTTATCAATTGCCGTTGTGACATTGATATCTAATTTATTTGCCCCATTCGCCAGTATTGCTACACCCCCCCGCAATCCTGATAAGACTGTGAATTGCGATATTTTAGTGGCTGGGGGAGGACTTTCCGGGGCTGCGACAGCTTATGAAGGCTTACTTGCAGGCAAAACCATTTGTCTGACGGAAATCACCGATTGGTTGGGAGGACAAATTTCTGCCCAGGGAACATCCGCCTTAGATGAACGCCCCACCCAACGAGTAAAACAATTTTACTCCCGTGGTTATCTCCAATTACGCGATCGCATTGAAAAACGTTACAAAGGGAATTTAAATCCTGGTGATTGTTGGGTTAGCGATTCGTGCTTTTTACCTAAAGACGGACATGAAATTCTGCGGGACATTCTTAAAGACGCAGAAAAGCGTGGTAAAGGCAAATTAGAATGGTTTCCGAATACAGTAATTAAAGACTTACAAAAAAGTGCTGATGGTAAAATTATTGAAAGTGCTGTCGCCATACAACATCAGCCAGCTAAAGGTGCTGCACCCATCAACAGCTTTCCCCTATCGCAAACCATTGAAGACGCATTTAGCTACGAAAATTCCCAGCGCTTCAACAAAACCATTATTCGCTTTCTTCCCAAAGCAACTCCAAAAAATACAACTTCACCCAGATGGTATGTTGTTGATGCCAGTGAAACAGGAGAAATAGTTGCCCTTGCAGATGTACCCTACCGCTTGGGAATCGATCCACTTTCCCATCTAGAACCCTCATCATCTAGCAAAACTAACGATCAATACTGCACCCAAGGTTTTACATATACCTTGGCAATGGAGGCAACCAAAGACGCGCAACCGCAGACAATGCCTCCATATTACATGCAATATTCCCCCTACTTTAGTTACGAATTGAAGCGACTGGCAGATTTTGACTTAGTTTTTACATACCGTCGTATCTGGAGTCCCCAAAAAGGAGAACCGAAAACCTTTGGTGGTGTCAAATTTACTACTCCTACCCCCGGCGATATCTCCATGCAAAACTGGACTTGGGGGAATGATTATCGACCTGGCACTGCCCAAGATAACTTAGTTTATACCCAGCAGCAATTGCGATCGCTGGGACAACTCAACCCCGGTGGCTGGAAAGGCGGATTGCGAACCGAGTCCTTACGCAAAGCTGAAGAAAAAGCCTTTTCCTATTATTACTGGTTAGTTGCGGGAACTACTGACTCGCAGCTCGGTAATGGCGTGAAAACACCACGCACAAATAACCGCTTTTTGAGTGGATTTAACGCACCAATGGGAACCGCCCATGGGTTATCAAAATATCCCTATATGCGTGAAGGCAGAAGAATTATCGGTCGTCCAAGTTGGGGACAACCGGAAGGATTCACTATTTGGGAAGTAGATATTTCCCGACGCGATTACAACGATGAATATTACCGTAATAACTTGCCTGCTGATATGTATCGTCGGTTACGAGCGACACTTGCAGGCTTGGAAGCCGCATCCGTAATTTCCGGCAAAATTGACCCCAATAAAGCTCTCCGTCGCACACGCTCAACTATTTTCCCCGACGCAATCGGTATCGGACATTACGCAATTGATTTTCACCCCTGCATGGAAAAAAGCCCCCCCGAAGCACCAGGAAATCGGGAACGTCCTGGAGAAAGAAGAGGTGCTGGACAAGCTTATCCCTTCCAAATTGCCCTGCGGGCAATGATTCCCCAAAAAATCGATAATTTAATCGTTGGTGGTAAAAGTATTGCCACAAGTCACATCGCCGCCGCCGCCTATCGAGTACACTCATTTGAATGGTCAGCAGGTGCAGCAGCCGGAACAGTTGCCGCATTTAGCTTGAAAAATGCGATCGCACCTTATCAACTAGTCGATGAGTTACCCAAAATCGAACCCCAATTAATCGCTTTGAAGCAACTTTTGGAAAAAAACGGCAATCCCACCGCTTTCCCAGATACATCAATATTTAACCAAAATTGGGAAGATTGGAAGTAACTTGGTGAGTGGTTGGTAGTTAGTAGTTAGCGATTGTCGGGAATAAACTCCAGTTTTATCCCAACTAGCAATTACCATTAACCATTAACTACTAACCATGAACTAAACTAGTAACTTGTAGTGTAGTTCTGTAAATGCCAATTGGTTTAAATAGTATTATGATTACAAGACTTTCAGCAGCAGTTTACGGAATGGGTGCAGCACCGACTGTAACTCCTGAACGGTCTAGTCAAACGACCCGCAAGACTTATCCCAACTATAAGGTTATCGTTCTCAATGATGACTTTAATACATTTCAACATGTAGCCGAATCTCTGATAACATATATACCGAATATGACACCCGATCGCGCTTGGGAACTCACCAATCAAGTACATTTTGATGGGCAAGCGATCGTTTGGGTTGGTCCGCAGGAAATGGCTGAACTTTATCATCAGCAGTTGCGTCGTGCTGGTTTAACAATGGCACCACTCGAAGCTGCGTAATCCCACAGTGTAATCTCACAATGGAAAAACCCTCCCCCGGCAGACTCGTTTGGAATCATTCTACCCACATTGCTGGACTTATCCCGATTTTAGAACGCCTGTGCAAACAAGATGGCATCCAAACAGTGACTCCAGGTGTCATTGGACGCGCCAAGGGACATAGTCCGAGTCTGCAACTTCGTGTCTCGGTGCCAATCCGGGGAGGTTTCAAAATCATTGCTCGTCATGGCAAGACTGTACAAGAAGTATTTATTATTACACCACTAGACCAAGCAACATTGGAAACTGCAATTGCGATCGCTGTGAAAAAGTAGTTGTTATTAGTAACTAGTACGTGAAGGCAGAAGGCAGAAGGCAGAAGGAATAAAGCTTATTTTAGAAGCTTTTTGTCATTTTAGAATGGTTGGTTCATTTCCGCCGCACTGTACTAGTTATTTGGTTAACTAGTTATTGATGATGATTAAATTGAAAAATGTATGTGCAAATTGTCTAACTTCCACTTGAATTTAAACAATATGCTGATACCCAAAAGGAGAAATTTATCAGCATATTTACAAGGGGTAAGTATTAGAAATTAAAAATGCAAATTAAAACTTACTCTTCAATTTCATGCACGGCAAACTTGTGTAGAGGCAAACAAACAATACAAGAAAATGTGAGTAAATATGACAAAGTTGTAGTCAATCTCAATGTTCCCGTGACATTTTCCCAATCAGGAACAATCAGCTTTTGAACCCCAAAGGCGACGCAATAAACTAACCAGTAAGAAAAACTCATTTTCAGCAAGATAGACTCGGTTGCTTCTGTCTCATCGTCACTTGGTTTCCGACTCCATAACAATGCTAACCCAGCCATACAAGCGATCGCAGATATTGCCACAAAAATTTCATGACAAAATACGTTTGTCAAACACATTTTTATTTACCCCAGCAATTTCTCATTGCATATCAGTCTATAGGAATAGACTTTCAGATTCCAAAATATAGTTACAAACTGAAATGGAATGCTGGGAAATATATGAACAAATACAAAGAAAGCTAAATTAATATATAGTTGACATCTAAGAAGCAGTTTTTAGCTTGATAAAAATCATCAGATAATTCCCTATCACCGGAACATTACATCATGACAACACCACAACCAGGACAAAACGCACCAGCATTTTCCGCCTCTAACCAGAATGGTGAAACTATTAATCTGGAAGACTTTCAAGGTAAGTGGCTAATATTGTATTTTTATCCGAAAGATGATACTCCAGGTTGTACAACTGAAGCCAAAGACTTTAGCGCTTTTGTTGAAGATTTTATGGAATTAGGAGCGGAAATATTAGGTGTGAGTACGGATTCAACAACAAAACACTGTAAATTTATTGATAAACACAATTTAAAAATTACATTATTGAGTGATCCTGAACATCAGGTAGCCGACGCTTATGGAGTATGGAAGCTGAAAAAATTTATGGGCAAAGAATACATGGGAATCGAGCGCTCTACATTTTTAATTTCACCCGATCGCAAAATAGCTTATACCTGGTCAAAAGTCAAAGTCAAAGAACATGTTGCTGATGTTCTCAAGCAATTACAATTATTGATTAAGAATTAAAATTAATAATTCAAACAAAGCAATAATCACAAAAATAATTAAGTTAAGTATTCGTACTGAAATAGACGCAGAGATTCTAGGATAAATTGATAATTAGGTATAGGCGTAAAAATTATCTGGAGACGTAGTATGACTACGCCTCAACAGTAATTTTTGTGAACGCATAATTAATTGATTGATTAACTAATTTCTACTCCTGTGTAGATTCGATACTGGCTAACTGCCACTATTAAAAATATGGATACGATCGCACTACCAAAAATCTACTTTCAACCAAAAACATCCCGTTATCAACCAAATTCAAATAATCCCAATCAAATCAGTTCAAAAATAAAAATTCTTACCGTCAAAGAATGCAAATTAGCGAACTTTGGTCATATAGCCCTCGATGAGTCACAAACTGCAATCTTAGCATCAATGAACCGTCAAATAATTCTCCTTTGTCGTTCATTACCTGCTTCATTGCAAGATGCCGCAGTTGCCGCAATTCAGCGCTACTATACGGGGTTTGAAGTTGCCAATTTACTCACCTTTTTTACAAAATTTTATGTCCCTAGTTGGTCATTAATTTATTGGATGCAGCAAGCCAACCCTATCTTGCAAACATTAGAACTAGAAAATGCTTTTTCTGGTCAAGCGATGGCGTACTTTTTACATATGCTTGATGACCATCTTGCTAATGGTAAAATACCCACCAATCATTTATTTTTGCATTTACACACATCTGCTTGGACAAAATTTCATCACGCAGCCAAAGCCTTATCAAAGAATATTCATAATGGCGCAGAATTAGTTACAGAACTAATTGATAACTATTTTAGTAGCATCCAAGAAACTACAGAAATTGACAGCATCAATTCCTATTGCAATGTCTTCCGCAAACAACTTAGTACAACCTTAGTGATTCCTCTCCTCGTCGCTAAACATACTGGGTTTGAAACTACACTAATTCGTCAAATATACGAATCCTTTGGTGTTGCTTGGCGACTTTTAGATGATTTGCGGGACTGTAGTCATGATGCTTTTGCTGGCGAATTATCAGCGATTTATTATCTTCTCCCTTTAGAAGAGCGCCAATTGTGGTTAAATTGTCAAGGTAAAGACGAACAATCAAATGATTGGCAAAAACTTCAATCATACTTAGAACAACAAGGTATTTTGCGAAAATTAATTTCTCACATTTGTACCGCTCTCAAAAAAGCTCAAAAAAATGCAGATTTAGCTAAATTACCAGCTTATGCAACACAATTACGACAACTTGCCGCTCCATTGTGGGAAATGTAATTTTGTTGAGGATTTTGATGAGGCAATGAAAATAATTTGTGATTGAGGTTGAATCAGAATAAATCCCACATAACACAAAATAGTGAAAAGAGCAACTTGTGAGAGGAGATTTACGCTGCCGATTTAATCCCATTTAAACTAATATCCAGGCTTTATGGGAGAAAATTAAAATTGAAAATGACATAGCTCAGGCGAGAAATTTTGTGGAGCGATCGCCTCTATAATCAAAGTTCTTATATAAATAAGCTAGATTGCGAGTAATTGGCACATTCTTAATTACAATATTAGCTGTCTCGGCTTTTTTTCCCACTTGCTATGAAAAACTCGATTGCTGTTCTACCTCCATTCATTGTTTTGGATCGATTACTCCAAGATTGGTTATTAGAAGATATTGGCAGAGGCGATCGCACAACTCAAAGTTTGTTTACAATGGATTCGACGGAAGGACAGGCAGAATGGATTGTCAAAGCATCTGGGGTTATAGTTGGTTTACCGATTGCTGCCAGAGTATTCCATCTTTTAAATGAGAAAATCAGTTTTGTGCCCTTTGCAATTGAAGGACAATATTGCGATCGCGGTTTGGTTGTAGCGAGAATGCATGGTTCCATGGATGCGTTGTTAATGGGGGAAAGAGTCGCTCTCAATTTGGTGATGCGTTTAAGTGGAATTGCGACTTTAACTCGACAGTATGTAGAAAGGATTGCAGATTTACCCGTAAAATTAGTCGATACCCGCAAAACAACGCCAGGACTAAGGATTCTGGAGAAATATGCAACTTTGTTAGGTGGTGCGGTTAATCACCGCATGGGTTTAGATGATGCAGTGATGCTCAAGGATAATCATATCGCGGCGGCGGGCGGAATTGGAGCTGCGATCGCGGCAGTAAGAAAACAAATTCCCTATCCTCTCAACATTGAGATTGAAACAGAATCTTTAGACCAAGTCAAAGAAGCATTATTACATAAAGCCGATATTATTATGTTGGATAATATGCCGTTGGAAATGATGCGAAAAGCGGTGCAAATGATACGACAACAAGATAGTCGTGTCAAAATCGAAGCTTCAGGAAATATTACTTTAGACACTATTCGCACGGTTGCAGAAACAGGTGTTGATTATATTTCGAGCAGCGCTCCCATTACACAATCAAAGTGGTTAGATTTAAGTATGAAAATGAAATAATTTCCGCAGTGTTGAGAACCAAGACTTGGGAGAAATTGGGGAGGAGATTTTCTTCCCCCAAGCCCCCTCCAAAAAAGTTGATCTGTTTCGTTTGCGGTAATTGATTTATATTCTTAACTGAACTGTATTGTCTTAATATTTCCTATATATTTCGAGTGAGGATTAGCCAATGTCACAGGAAGAAATTCAAGCCATTATCAATTCCTATTACACAAATATTGCTGCCATGAATGCTGAAGGGGTGTTAGCAAATTTTGCCGAGGATGCGATGAGTTATGATCCCGTTGGCGAACCTCCCACAAAAGTTCATGAAGGATTCCATGAATTTATAGGAAGATTACAGGCTGTATTTGAGAATTTGCAATCAACAATCGAATCAACTTTTATTACAGGTAACGAAGCGGCAGTTAAATGGAAAACTCAAGGAATTAGCAAAAGCGCTAAATCTATTACATTTGAAGGGATTACCATTTTTGAAATTAACAATCATGGAAAGATTCAAACAACTCGTGCTTATTGGAATCCAGCTGCAATGATTGCTCAGTTGCGTGGGTAAATCAAAATTAGCTAAAAACCTAAAACAATTTAGCCCAGTCAGAGGTGACTGGGCTATTTAAACTTAAACTCGATGGG
>NZ_JAYGHN010000010.1:20068-171356 GCF_034931845.1 Calothrix sp. UHCC 0171 | reverse complement strand
AAAAAATTAGGGCTTGATGCAATACCAAGCCCCCATACAAAGATATTCAAAAGAATTTTTATTGAGTATTCTTCTCAAGAATTCCCTGTGTGTAACATTAATCGAGAGTTTGCCACCAACCGAAAGCAGGACCAATAAAACGGACAGTAACCCAGATAGCTACCATTGCACCAATACCAAACCAAGCACCACGAGTCGTAAGCTTGACAAATTGTTCTGCTTGGCTCTTAGTGATGGGAACCCACGGTAGAATGTTTTCTCCTTGACCGTATTTTTCTCCCAGTGCTGATTTCCGACGTTTTGCTTCACCCATAATCGCTAATTCAAAATTCAAAATTTAAAATTCAAAATCTTATCGACTCAAGACCTCTAATGCTGATAATAGCTTAATTTGGGGATGAGCAATGGTTAATAATTAATGAATGGGAGTGAATCATCTTGCTTGGAGCAAACATACTGTGCCACCACATTTATCATGATTAATTCCATCTGTTTGTAAAGTTCTTTTACTTTAAGACTTATACATTGACAGAAAAGTAAAAATAGGAGGGTGTGAGCTTCAGCACCGCTTGATTTTCTGTTCGTTACTAAGCATGTCTGAAGGTATCCGCTCCATGAAATATTACCAATCAGCTGCAAATATAAAACTAAAGGTGAAAACTAATGAACTCCAACCTAGATAATTCAATTAATCCTGATACTGTCACTTTTACCGATCGCACAACATCAGAACCAATAGAAACTAAAATAGAAACAGCCAATGGAGACATTCTGAGATTGCTAGAAGAGAGATTAATTGTCGATCGCACAAAACAAAAAGTTGGCGAAGTTGTGATTCGCAAAGAGATTGAAACTCGGATGGTGACGGTTCCAGTTCGCCGCGAAATATTAATTGTCGAACAAATTAGCCCTGAAAATAAGCAATTAGCCAGTATTGATTTAGGTGGGGAAGAAATTTCTGGAATTGAATTAACATCACCAGAAATACGCGAAACCATCAACCAAAATCAGCAATTAAGTAGCGAGTTAACAGTTAGCGGTGAATTTACCTCACCCAAAATAGCTAGTTTATTATTAAATGCGATCGCCATGGAACGCCACAATGGCTGCAAAAGTATTCACATTACCATTACGGTAGATGACGAAGAGCATCAACAGCAATACCAAGAATGGTTTGCACGTACTTCGCAGAATGCCACGGGGAAGTAAGCGACACAATACCCAGCTAGGTAATGACGTAGTGATAAATTTTTGGCACTATCTACTAACTTGATGACTCTTTTCAGCCAAAAGTTGACCCATTCCAGCCCCACATATAACCTTTAGAGTCAGCAAACTCAATATAAATCCTGTTTTTAGGTACACCCAAAACTTGATTAACTTCCTGGCAAAAATCTTGACTCATCGACTGAGTTTGCTCAGACTGCATCGAACCCACACTTTTGATTTCGATATAACATGTCGGCTCAGTATTTCCCGCAAACGTCATCGGCACATCTGACTCGAATGCCGTCATCACATAGGATTCAGGTTTGCCAGTATGTTTAGCTAATTTTGCCGATAAAATTTTTAACATTGCTTCCACATCATTTTTTGCAGGTGCAGAAACCGAGGTTTGGACTTTAATTAATGGCATAATTTTGATTGATTTTGATAACTAGATTTTAGATTATCTGACCTCTTTTTATTCTTCGCGGAATAAACGACTGTGGGCAGGATGGTAAAGATGCGATCGCTGATTCTGATGATTATTTTCAGCCAGCGCCGGACTCACCACATAAAGTGTGGTGCGAATCAACTCTTCTTGGTGCGTAAATTCTGCCATCTCGGTTAGAGGCACAACCGAAATTTTTTCATCATCCCATCCCAAGCGATAACAAACAGCTACAGGTGTATCTCCAGGATAATGTGCCAATAACTTAGCTTGTGCATTTTCGACATGACGAGCGCTGAGATACAAGCACAGGCTAGCTTTGTGCGCCGCCAACGCAGTTAATTCCTCATTTTCTGGAACTTCCGTGCGTCCACTAATCCGCGTCAAAATAATAGTCTGGACTAATCCTGGTACAGTTAATTCGACTTTGAGTTTCGCCGCCGCCGCTTGAAAGGCGCTAATTCCCGGAATCACTTCAAAAGGAACTTCTGCTTCAGCCAGTAAGTGCATTTGCTCATGAGTGGCACTATATAAACTAGGATCACCAGAATGCAAGCGAACGACAGATTTTCCCCGACGCACCTCCTCAACCATGACAGGCAAAATATCCTCCAAAGTCTTATTCGCCGTCCGCATGATTTTCGCATCCTGTTTACAAAAATCGAGTATTTGGACTGGAACCAAAGAATCTGCAAATAAAATTACATCAGCCCTAGTTAAAATTTTGAGTGCTTTAACTGTTAATAAATCAGGGTCTCCAGGACCAGCACCAATAATATAGACCGCAGGTTTGAGGAGGAAATTGGAATTTTCGCGACAAAGTTCTAAAGTAATATCACGCATAAAAACAGGCAGAAAAATTTATCAAGAAAAAAAAATTGGGAATTTTGTCAGTGACTCTCCGGATGATGCCCCTATATCTAGTAGAGGTGATTGGTAGATGCACCCTGGTTAAGCCCTAGAGAATACTCTGGGGCATTTTTTATTTTTTATTTTTGGTTATTTCTACTCATCCCGCATTCTCAGTTTCATCAACAGCAGCAACGACATCAGGAAGGGGACGATTTTTGAGATAAAGCCACCACAGCCCCAAAATACCCAATCCAATACCAATGAGGCTGATAAATTGTGCTATTCGCAGTGGTCCCAACATTAAGCTATCGGTTCGCAGTCCTTCGATCCACAATCGACCTAAGCTGTATGCTGCTAAATAAATTAGAAATAGCGTGCCAACTTTTAATTTGGACTTATTCTGTTGCAGACTCCGAAAAAATAGAGTTAGTAGTAAAGCAAAAACTCCTAGATCCCAGATTGATTCGTAGAGAAATGTCGGATGAAAATACTCAACATTGAGAAAATCTGGGGGACGGCGATCGCGAGGAATATATAATTTCCACGGTAGATTGGTAGGACTACCAAAAGCCTCGGAGTTAAAGAAATTTCCCCAACGCCCGATCGCCTGTCCTAAAATTAGTGATGGCGCAACCAAATCAGCCATTTGCCAAAAAGCAACTTTTTTTAATTTACAGAAAATTAAAGCCGCTAAGGTTCCACCAATTATGGCTCCGTGGATGGCTATACCCCCTTCCCAAATCGCAATTATCTTTCCCGGATTGCGTGCATACTCCGCCCATTGAAAAATAACGTAATATAGTCTCGCAAACGGAATCGCCCCAATAATTAACCAAATCGATAAATCGCTTAATAAATCTGGGTTAACATGACGACGCTTCGCCAAGTATTGAGATAAAGTCACACCTAGAAGCACAGCTGTAGCAATTAGCAAGCCATACCAACGTACTGTTATTGGTCCCAGTTGAAATACAATTGGTCCAGGGGAAGTAAAGCGAAACGCCAAAGGCAAAATAGTTAAATCCAGTGTCATGTACAAATTCCTATAAAAGTTAAAAGTTTTTCCAAACAACGCCAGGTATTATCCCCTGTAAAATATTTTGTCTAATATTATTTTTGCGTGTAACTTCAAACTCCAAACTCACCACAGGATTGATTGTAATTCGCCTTGGCTGTATAGAAACGTAAATTTCGCCTTCTATATTTGAGTTATCTCCATCTTTAAAGCAGATAATGTATCATATAGCACTTGCATACTATTTCTCTAAAATCTAACTACATCTCAATCTCGGCATCACCCCCTCTCATTATCAGCGTCCCCGATATTGTGGTTGCTTTTGGAGAATTGCTATTTGTATCGTTTCTCCAAAATCTGGCAACACATAAGATGAATCTCCCTGTCTCTCCATCTCCGCGTCTCCGCGTCACCATCGGTTGTTTTCTTTTGGAGAATTGGTGTTAGATACTGGTGACTAAATGATCAACAATTAATCTCCAAGCATAATCTTATGTGGGTATCATAGTAATCACTCCAATTGCAACAACTTTGAGGCATCTATACCTGTGATTGCCATTTATCCCGGAAGCTTTGACCCCATTACATTAGGGCATCTCGACATTATCCAGCGTGGTGCAAAGTTGTTTGAGTGGGTAATCGTTGCTGTTTTGCGTAACCCCAATAAAACACCATTGTTTACCGTAGAAAAGCGGATAGAACAAATTCGTCAATCAGTAAAACATCTACCCAACGTTGAAGTCGATAGCTTTGACGGATTAACTGTAAATTACGCCCAGATGCGCCAAGCAGAAGTTCTATTGCGGGGTTTACGGGCAATCTCTGATTTTGAAGTCGAACTCCAGATGGCGCACACCAATAACACTCTTTCGACTCAAATCGAAACTGTTTTTCTGGCGACATCAAATGAGTATAGTTTTTTAAGTAGTAGTGTGGTAAAAGAGATTGCAAGGTTTGGTGGCTCTGTCAATCATCTTGTCCCTCCGCACGTTGCTTTAGATATATACCAATGCTACGCCCAAAATTATCAAGTTACGAATCCGAACAAAACGGAAGCAGTCCCATCCCTCAAGAACTCCCCAACGGAGTCTCCCCTGTAGAAGTGTCATCAGGGGACAGTTTGGACATTCAGCAGGAACTTAACCGCTTAGAGGAAATGATTCTCTCAAGTTTCCACATCCCTTTAACGCGGCGGACTGTGGTAGACGAAGAAAAGCTGCTTGATTTGCTTGATTTTATTAGAATGTCATTGCCGCAAGCTTTTGCCGAGGCAGCGTCAATAATTCAGCAAAAAGAGGAAATATTGCTAGAGGCAGAAGAGTATGGACAGAGAATAGTGGATGCGGCTCAAGCTAAACGCACCCAGATTTTGGATGAAAATGACATCATTCGCCAAGCCGAACGAGAAGCTGAACAAATACACCGGAAGGTGCAGCAAGAATGTGACGCAATGATGCAAGAAACTTTACAGGAAATCGATCTCCAACGTCGCCAATGCCAACAGGAATTAGAGGATATGCGACAACGTACTGTTGTAGAAGCTCAACAAATTGAACGAGGTGCTGATGAGTATGCTGATAGTGTCTTAGAACACATTGAGGAAGATTTAAATGAGATGATGCGTATTATTCGTAATGGCAGACAGCAACTTAACCCCAATAATTCGTCAGGGAAAAAGAAGTAGGGCTTGCTGAAAAAAGAGAAAAAAGAGTCTGGCTATTAGCTGTTAGCGATTAGCGATTAGCTATTAGCGATTAGCGATTAGCTATTGGCTTTTAGAATCAATAGTGTACGGATGATTTAAGTCTTATTTTTACTCTTTTCCTCCCTAACTGAACCGTATTGGGGATTCTCCCCCAAACCCCCTGCAAAAAGTCGGTTTGTTTTATTTGTAGTAATTGATTTATATTCTTAACTGAACTGTATTGATATATAATTTCCAAACTCAGTCAGTATATGTGCTTTTAAAAACTATTGCTTAGTGATTAATATGCATAAAATTATGTGAAATCATGATTTTGACATCTATAGCTTGCTTCTGAGTTTGATATATTTTGAATAAATGTAAAGCTATAATTACCAAACTGTTCTCTAAACCTGGCGATAAAGGATTGTGAGTGCCAAACGTCTACCCGAAACAACTGCCCATGTTAGGATTATCCGCCAATCCTGGCAGCACGGCTTACTCGAAGGCGAAGTCCATGCAGGTGATTTTGAATGGCACTTCCAATGGGATTTCCGCCAAGCAGAACTGACGGTTCAACCATCCCAGGGGCGTGCTTTAATCAAAGAACCGCTTGGACGTTTCTTGGAGCAAAAAGATTATCAACTCGAACCGGGTGGAGATTATGCATTTACGATTCGAGCCGAACTATAACGGTGCTGAGTGAGGAATGCTGAGTCATGATTTCGTAATTGCCAATTACAATTACAAATTAGCCAGCATCATTTGGCGAACTTAAAGCTGCAAAAAGTGACGAATAATCAGCCTGCGCTAACGACATTCGCATTGCTGTATCGAGTATGGCTCGTACACCTTCGATGCTATTAACATTCAAACCAGCATTTTTTGCTTCATCGATGAATAAATCTGTATCTTTGAGTAAATGCTTTGTAGGGAAATTGGGATTGTCGTAATTATTATCGAGCATTCTGGGCAATTTCTTGTCGAATGTCGGCGCATACAAGACACTTTCGCGCAAAATTTGCATAAAGATATCAACATCAACACCTTGGCGCTGGACAAACTTCAAACTGAGTGCGAATGAGGCTGTTAGCGAAGCAATTAATTGATTGAGTGCTAATTTTAACGCTGATGCAGTTCCTACTTGTCCTACATAGACTGGCTCGGAACCGAAATACTTAAGTATTTCTAGGTTTCTTTGATACTGTTCTCGGTGCGCTCCCACCATCACCGTTAACTTTCCAGCTTGAGCTTCGGGAATGCTGCCTAAAACGGGGGCTTCTATGTACTCTCCACCCGCAGCAACCACAGCATCGCGAATTTCTTTGCTTTCAGTTGGGGTAATAGTTCCCATTTGGATAACAGTTCTCCCAGCAAGCGATCGCCACGAAGTATCGGATAATAGAACACTGTAAATAGCGGGAGCGTTTGTCAACATCAAAACCACATAATCCGCAGCACGAATAGCGTGACGGGGATGAACCGCAATTTCTGCTCCTGCGGCTTGAAGTGGTGCTAATTTCTCTGGGGTGCGGTTGTAGGCAATTAGCTGTACGTCAGCCCCCAACAACCTCTGCGCCATTGGCAGCCCCATTAATCCAGTCCCCAGAAATGCCACCTTCATGCTTTGCTTTCCTAATACTTATTCTTGCTGTGTTTATATCTATCCTACCTAATTGGTTATTAATAATAGCTAAAATCGACATTTCATCGTGAATTAGTAATTTGTAAATAGTAAATATAGTCAATATACTGAGTAAAGCATCCAATCTTTGATTTAACTGTTACCGCTAAACAATTCTTTTGGCGATCGCAGCGTTAAAATTGCGATCGCACATAATAAAATTAAAATTAACCTCCAGCTGCAAATGTACTTAAAATTATTACCGAAAGCAAAATTCCAGGAGTGAGTAATCCAACTAACATTAATAAGTCGTGAGTAGTCATTGTTTTTACACCTTTGAATCGTTTCTTTCTAGACTGTAATCATTACAACACCTAACTGACTAATATTTTAGCCAAGATTAATTATGTTTTAATTTTTGCTAGCTAATAATTAAGTACGTGGTGACAGCCAAAACCAATCAGGTGAGCATAGTGCTTCCTCTCTGGGAGTCAAATATACTATCTTTGGGTATATAATCAAATCTACCTGCTGAGTGCTTAATAGTTAAGCTTTGTTGGGATAGGATGGATTAAAAGAATATGAATTATTCTGGTATTGCTAGTCCTTTTAATACTTGTGTAGCTTCTACATTAGTTAATCTCTTACTTTGTAATAGTACCCCAAAATTACCAACCCCCAAAGGGTCTAATAATTGATGTAATGAGTCGCGGCGACGTAACATCTCAAGCAGGGGAAGCTGAGAAACAGAAAGGGAAGCAATTCTCTCACCTAATCCTAAAGCCATTAAAAATAATCCCTGCTGCGTAAATCCAACTTTATTCAAACCGCAGCTTTCTCCCCATCTTTCCAAAGCAGTAAAATCAACGTGGGCTGTAATATCTTGTTGTCCGACTAAAATATAAGGATTATCGTGACGTTTGTGTTGATAATAGCATTGCAAAGTCCCCTGATTTCTTCGAGGATTATAGTAACGACTCGCTGGATAGCCATAATCAATTGTTAAAATATACCCTTTTTGTAGTTTTTCTCCTACTAAATTTAACCAATCAAGTGCAGCTAAATTTACTTCACTACGATATCCATCTGGATAATGACTAATATCAATTTTGTCTAATTCCAAATATTGACTTAGTTTAGGTGTTGACGGTTCATCGATAATTTCAATAAAATGCGGATATTCTCCTAATCCTACATAAATTTCCCTTAACTTTCCAGATTCCAAAGTAAACTGATGCACAGGAAAAGCATCAACCAATTCATTAGAAAAAAAACAGCCAACGATTGAATTATTTTCTATCTCTTCCCAATTGCACCACTTGAGAGTAATTTTTTGTGCAAAATCTTGCAGCTTTTCTTTTTGTACTTTCCTTAATCCTGGAGATTTTTCAATAATAATGTATTCTAAAACCGCAAATAAATCTGAATACTGTTGCTGACAATAGCTTAAAATATCTTCAGCCAAATAACCTTGTCCAGCACCCATTTCCACCAAAACAAAAGGTGCAGGTTTACCTAAAATTTCCCAGATTTGAGCAAATTGTACAGCCAACATTTCGCCAAAATCAGCCCCAAGATGAACCGAAGTAAAAAAATCTCCTTCCCTACCAATATTCAATGCTTGGGTGGAATAATAACCATATGTAGGATGGTATAGCACCATATCCATATACTCAGCAAAAGTAATACGCTGCTTGGCATTTACTTTTATCTGTTCAATGATTGCATCAATTAGGGCAGAATTAGATTGCATTTATAGTGAGGATTCCAGAGTTAATAATTTTAATTTTACTAATGGTTATGTCAGGTTCACCTAAATAATGACGATAACACTGAGGAGGAGATGCGGAGAAAAATTAATAATAACTGATTAATCAGATTGGATATTAGAGCTTATGTATAGAGTAAACCTTAAGATAAAACAAAACAGTTTCTTGGATTTAAGTATCGAGCATCATCTGAACTTTTGATGAGAAAACGGGTTTCTCCCTGCGCGACTATCCTTCAATTTACTTTATAAATGCTCTCTTAGAGATTTTATCAAGTATATTTTAAGTTAATATTTAACTTAAATTCTATCAGTATTAATTCATTTTCCTACAAAACAAAACTAGCATTATGCTATATGCTGAAAATACAATAAAGAATCTTTTTTTGGTCTTTAGCTTTAGTTTATAAATGTTTATAAATAAACTCTTATGATTTTACAAAATTGGCTTGTCTATACATTATTATCACTATTTTTATATGGTATCTGGGGGTTTTTCAGCAAATTAGCAACAAATTATATCGAGCCAAAAAGTGCTTTAGTATATGACATTATTGGTAGTATTGCAGTTGCTCTAATATTAATAGCCACTACGAAAATACAATGGCAAAGTGATATTCGTGGTATTTTTTACGCTATTTTAATTGGTATTGCAGGTGCTAGCGCCACATTATTTTTTTTAATAGCTGTCAGTAAAAGCTCTGTCGCCATCGTATTACCTTTAACTTCCTTATACCCAGGCGTAACAGTTGTTTTAGCATTTTTAATACTGCAAGAGCCAATTTCTTTACGTCAGGGATTTGGGATTTGTCTCGCGATCGCATCTCTCATATTACTCTGTGCTTAAAAAGATTCAAAAATATTTACGAGTTGAAAATAGAAGGTGCTGTGACTAAAGTATTTGCCCCCTGCTGCATCAATTCTACATGCGATCGCAACCAAACACGGGGTTCCTCACAATGATGGGCGACTAATAAACCCCACAATCCTTTGGGGATTAAAACAGGGACAACGAGATTCGCACGAACTCGCAAATCCCGTAGAAAATTTCGGTGACAATCTGTTATCGGCTCCGTTTCAATATCATTAATAGCTCGTACTCGTCCAGCTAAATATAGTCCCGCATACTCATCATTAAAACAATCATCCGCACCTGTAGAACCCAAAATCGAATACTCTGGTGAACTCAATGCCTCAAAAGTCACTTGTCCATGCCAGCGATCATAAAAATAGTACAAAACCACGCGATTTACTTGAAGCGAGTCGCGCAAGTCATTGACTGTTTTCCAAACCAGGCGATCGCGTTCGATTGTCCGATACAACCGATAAAGCACCGATTGTAATCCGCTCTCGAAGCAATCTCTACTTGAATTGGGGTGATTAAATTCTGACGATGAATTGATTTGCACGACTCAAATAATGGATGCTGACAGACTAGAAACTGAAAAATTACAACGTAATCACATACTTTCTATTATCGCCACATTTATCTCATTTAGTGATTAATTTTATCTTAACCTTTTCCCCATTCTCACAGTTCTATTATTACTGGGAATGATTGGGCAATTTCGATATTCATCTAATTTTAACTGGAATAATAGAAGCTGATGGAAATCATGAAATCAAAACTTTATTTTTGGATATTCGAGACAATTTTGCCCCAAAACACAAGCATTTACAACCATCAATTCCTTAATATTATGTAGTATTTTTTTGCAAAGTGAAACTTTTCTTTACGTAAATCAAGGGTTAAGCTGCTGAGGCACTGTTCAGTAAGTATGTAGTTAGAATGAAAACTCATCAAGATGGGCACTATAATCTTTTCGGGTTTTATTTTTTACTAAATCTAGCTAAATGACTTGAAAAAGCCAGATGCATAATCAAATTTTGATTTAATTTAAAATTATTGTTTATCTGCAAATAATTTAGAATTAATTCTTGATCAAAATGTTTCTCGCTAACATTTTGCCAAATTTAATTGTTATTGACAAGTAACATTTTTTCACCAATTTAAATTGGATTAAGGAAATATAAAGCTATAATCAAATAAATAGTTTTGCAATGTCATCTACTCATGGAGTTATTTACCATGACTTGCTCAACAAAGGTGATCGGATGACAAAAAGACTATATAGGTAGAAAAGACAAACAATTACAGCACTTTGCCATTCAAGGAATTATAGTATTTAGCTTTGAAAGCCAAGCTATCAAGCATTTTTACTACTTAACTCTGACCCTGACTATTAGTCTATATCCAGGATAATTGACTCGGCGTTGCTATGAGCAATTGCTAGATTTGCGATGACAATAAATTTAAATAAATGCTCCACCAAAATATATCGCATCAATCAATACCAAAAAATCATAAAAGTTGCAATTTAAACTTTTTAAATTATCCAAGTCCTTAAAATTTGAAAGAAGGAACTTGTAAAGTTTTATTTCGTTCAGGAGATGCACCCAGGAGAACACTATGCTTGACCTGATTCCCAAGTTAAACGACCACAACTTACCATATCCAGATACCATCCATCCAATTGTGGTTCACTTTGTAATTGCGATGGTATTGTTTTCCTTTACCTGCGATGTGATTGGTTACTTTACCAAAAACTCGCGTTTATTTGAGGTAAGTTGGTGGAATATGTGTCTGGCGACAGTCGCGATTTTCGTCGCCATTATTTTTGGACAATTTGAAGCCGGATTAGCAAAACCCTATGATGTGGTGCAACCAATATTGAGTATGCACACGCTGATTGGTTGGTCATTGTCAGGAGTGATTGCAGCGATTACAGCTTGGCGTTATGTAATTCGCTTAAAAACCCCAAATAATCTACCGATTCCCTATCTTGGTTTAGGATTAGTGCTGGCTTGCTTGGTATTTTTGCAAGTTTATCTCGGTGACGAACTGGTTTGGGTATATGGCTTACATACAGTACCAGTAGTTGAAGCAGTCAAAGAAGGAGTGCTGTAATGGAAACAGGATTAATTGAACAATTGCGATCGCAACTCGGTACAAACGGGCTTCCTTACGTTTTCCCCATTCATCCCAACTTAGTTCACCTGACACTGGGTTTATTCATCATTGGTATTACCTTTGATTTTGTGGGGGTACTTTTTCCGCTACAGCAACCCATCTTCAAATTTTTAGCACTTCCAGCAACACGTTCCAACTTTTTTGATGTTGGTTGGTATAACATGCTGGGTTCAGCAATCATCACATTTTTCACTTTAGCTGCTGGTTTCTACGAAATGATGCTGGCAGAACCCTCGGTAGAAGTGAAAAGTGCCTGGGGATTGAAAGCAATGGAAACAATGCTCTGGCATGGAGTTGGCGGAGTTTTCTTACTAGCTATCATCGTCGGCATGACTGTTTGGCGAGGATTACAGCGCTTTGTTTGGCGTAAAGAAGAAGACCGTCAAGTGCAGTGGACTTATTTAGTCGCAGGTATGGCTGTCATGTTTCTGCTGTATGTACATGGTACTTTAGGCGCACAACTAGCAGCAGAATTTGGAGTCCACAACACAGCCGATTATCTCCTCCGTGCAGGTGAAAATCCCAACGCATTTTTAAAGTAGTTATTGGTTAATAGTTATTGGTTAATTACCCAATATCCAATTCCCCATTCCCCACACCATGATGATCCGAAACATTTTTGTACTCATCGTCAGTGCGATCGCGATAACTGCGGCAAGTCTTTGGTTGGGACAACAATCCTATTCTTGGTTCCCAGTTCAAGCCGCAGCCGAATCACGTCTAATTGATGACTTATTTAGTTTTCTAGTCGTCATTGCATCGTTTATTTTTCTGGGTGTCACAGCCATCCTACTGTATTCAATTGCCTTTCACCGTGCAGCACCTAACGACACCAGCGATGGTCCTCCCATAGAAGGAAATATTGCTCTGGAAGTAGTTTGGACAGCAATACCCATTGTTCTAGTAATTTGGATTGCCACTTACAGTTACCAAGTCTACGAACAAATGGCGATTCGCGGACCAATGGAAGTTATGCATTTGCATCTGCCCAAAGCAATGGAATCAGCATATGCATTCCCTTGGGATAAAAAACCAGCAGTTGAACCAGAATCTGAAGCGATCGGCAACGGAACCATTAATGTTATTGCCAAACAATGGGCTTGGGAATTTCATTATCCTTACAAGAATGTCTCCAGTACCGAATTACATTTACCTGTAAATCAGCGAGTTCATCTAGCATTACAGTCGGAAGATGTTCTTCATGGTTTTTATGTACCTGCATTCCGAGTTAAACAAGACATCATTCCCAAACACACAATTGACTTTGAATTTACTCCGACTCGCGAAGGTACATACCGTTTGATGGACTCGCAATTTAGCGGTACATATTTCGCGGCGATGGAAGCCAATGTTGTCGTCGATTCATCAGCAGCATACGAAAATTGGTTACAGGAAGCAGCAAATAAAAAACCAGCCCCAGCCAAAAATCAAGCTGCCCAAGAATACGCAGCCAACCAATCAAAACCCTTCCAAAACGGTTGGCAAACAGTAGTGCCCGCAGCACCTCCCATAGTCAATTATTCAGGCTGATATTTAGTTACGAGTTATGAGTTATTCACACAGAACCAATAACCATTACCCAATAACTAATAACTAATACCCCATAGCAATTAACCAAACATGACCAACACCAACGTTGAAAGAGTCTCCAGCGTTGTCTTAGAGAAACATCACCATCTACCTCCGACAACCTGGAAAACTTACTTTAGCTTCAGTCACGACCACAAGGTAATTGGTATTCAATATCTTGTGACTTCATTCTTTTTCCTTCTAGTTGGCGGTATCTTCGCCATGATTATGCGGGGTGAACTGCTGACCCCAGAAGCTGATTTAGTAGATAGAACCGTTTACAATGGCTTGTTCACCATGCATGGAACAGTCATGTTATTTGGTTGGACATTCCCTTCCCTCGTCGGATTTGCTAACTATCTCGTACCCTTGATGATTGGGGCGAGAGATATGGCATTCCCTCGTCTCAACGCAGCTGCATTCTGGATGGTTCCAGTTTCCGGTGCGTTGCTGATGGCAAGCTTTTTGGTTCCCGGTGGACCTGCACAAGCTGGTTGGTGGTCATATCCCCCAGTTAGTATCCAAAATCCTACAGGTAACCTAATTAATGGTGAATTTATTTGGTTACTAGCGGTGGCAATTTCCGGTGTCTCCTCAATTATGGGGGGAGTCAACTTTGTCACCACTGTGGTGAAAATGCGTGCCCCAGGAATGAGCTTTTTTCGGATGCCTTTATTTGTTTGGGCAGTTTTTAGCGCTCAGATTATTCAGTTATTTGGATTACCTGCATTGACTGCGGGGGCGATTATGTTGTTGTTTGACTTGAGTGTCGGCACAGCATTTTTTAATCCAGCAAATGGGGGAAACCCTGTTTTATTCCAGCACTTATTCTGGTTCTATTCCCACCCTGCCGTTTACGTAATTATTCTGCCAATATTCGGGATTTTTTCGGAAATATTCCCCGTTTATTCCCGTAAACCCCTATTTGGTTACAAAGTCGTCGCCATTTCCTCGTTGATGATTGCGGGTGTGAGTGCATTGGTGTGGGTTCACCACATGTATGCTTCCGGCACACCTGGTTGGATGCGAATTATTTTCATGATTTCGACAATGTTCGTTTCCGTCCCCACAGGTATCAAAGTATTTGCTTGGGTGGCAACAATGTGGCGCGGTAAAATCAGCCTGACAACACCGATGCTGTTTGCGTTGGGTGGTTTGATCATGTTTGTCTTTGCTGGTGTCGTTGGCATTATGCTGGCTTCAGTTCCCATCGACATTCACGTCAACAACACCTATTTTGTTGTCGGACATTTCCACTATGTCCTTTACGGAACAGTGACGATGGGCTTATTTGCCGCTATCTATCACTGGTTTCCAAAAATGACCGGACGTATGTATTACGAAGGGTTAGGTAAATTACACTTCTGGTTAGCATTCATTGGTACTAACTTGAACTTCTTCCCGATGCACCCATTAGGATTACACGGGATGGTGCGTCGAGTCGCATCATATGATCCCGAATATACTTTCTGGAATGTAATCGCCAGTATTGGTGCATTCTTGCTAGGTATGTCTACACTACCATTCATCTTGAACATGATTAGTTCTTGGATTAACGGTGAAAAAGCACCAGATAATCCTTGGCGAGCAATTGGTTTGGAATGGTTAGTTTCTTCACCTCCACCGGTCGAGAACTTTGAAGAAATTCCCGTTGTTGTTTCTGGACCCTATGGTTACGGTACAAATGAGCCGTTGGTTGCAGGTTCCCATCATCAGGAGTAGCGGGAAAGGGTAAGGGGAAAACTCGTAATGCATTATCCCTAATACCCAATCCCCATTACCAATACCCATTAACCAATACCCAATAAATCAATGGAAAGTTCTGTTAATACACGTATACAGCATTCCGTAGAACATGCGATCGCCCATGAACATGATGAGGAAGCCAATAAACAGTATGGGTTTATAGTTTTCCTACTGTCGGAAAGTGTGATTTTCCTCAGCTTTTTTGCGGCTTATGCTGTCACTAAATTAACTACAGCCGAGTGGTTGCCTGCTGGTGTCACTGGATTGGAAGTAAAAGAGCCGACAATTAACACTGTCATTCTGGTTTCGAGTAGTTTTGTCATTTACCTGGCAGAGAAGGCTTTACAACGCCATAATCTCTGGGGATTTCGCATATTTTTACTGCTAACAATGGCAATGGGTAGTTACTTTTTATACGGTCAAGCGGTGGAATGGGGTGGCTTAGAATTTGGCTTCACCACTGGCGTTTTTGGTGGGATGTTCTACCTCTTGACTGGATTTCACGGGTTGCATGTTTTAACTGGCATTTTGTTGCAAGCAATGATTTTGATTCGTTCTTTCCTACCGGGAAATTACGATAATGGGCATTATGGTGTGTTTGCGACTTCGTTATTTTGGCACTTCGTCGATGTAATTTGGATTATTTTGTTTATCTTAATTTACATTTGGCAGTAAGTAGTGACAGATTCAAAAATATTTATGTCAATGTAGAGACGTTAGATGTAACGTCTCTTTTGTTTGTGGTAAATTTCGTACATCATTAAAATTACTAAAATTACTAAAATTACTGTGATCGCAATATCCAGCGAATCTATAATTCCCTTTCCCAAAGCAGTAAATATAATTATTCAACTATAAATTTACACATTTTTCGCCATTAAACTAGCTAAAGTAGAGACCATTTCTATTGTTTCCACGGGTTTGGGGATATGAACGGCAAACCCCATTTTAAACGCTCGTCCACGTTCCTCTGAATTGTTACCGGAAACGATTGCAATTATTGGTATAGATTTACGGGTATTTTTCTGAATTTGTTTGATCTGAGCAGTCAGTAAATCAGTATCATCGTTATTTATAAAAGCTAAATCTATCAACATCGCATCCGGTTTAACCAGATTAATTGCATCGAACATATCGTCGATGGTAATCAGAGCGATCGCTACTGCATGACGTTCCTCAAGGTTGCGACAAAGTGCTGTTGCGTCAGGTGATAGCACCAAAATCCTCATGTTTTCCAAGCGACAATAATTAAATTGATACTCTACTCGATGTTTTCTTCCCCATTCGCACATCATTTCGGTAATTGGGGTGAAAGTTTTACCGTGGGGGGTGAGAGCATATTCAACGCGAGGTGGGAATTCTGGAAATGATTCTCGATAAATTATACCCTCTTTTTCTAATTCCCTCAATTGTTGAGTCAATACTTTCTGGGTAATATTGGAAATTAATAACTTTAACTCGCTAAAACGTCGAGCATCTCGTCTCAACCACCAAAGTATAAGGCATTTCCATTTACCACCAATTGCTTCAATTGTCACTTCTACAGGACAGGAATATTTTTTGATATTAGTATCCATTTGGTAACTATTAACCCTTGAATATTATAATTTAGGCGCTCTGGGAATTAACCAGCAGCATAATTACTGGTGTACATCTTCTGGTAACATACCTCAAAGGAAAATAAAATATGCAAATTAGCGGTGCAGTTGTATTAATTACGGGAGCAAATGGTGGAATTGCCGCTCACTTTATTGAGCAATTACTAGGTTTAGGTGTCGCCAAGATATATGTATGCGCTCGTAATCTGGCAAAACTCAATCCTCTGCTAGCACTCGATCGCAATACTGACAACAATCGCATTATTCCAGTTGAATTGGATGTCACAAATCCTCAATCTGTTTTAAATGCAGCATCCCAATGCCAGGATGTAACTCTGTTAATTAATAATGCCGGAACATCGCTCAATCAGGGACTAATTGCCGCATCAGATATCGATAGTGCGAGAAATGAAATGGAGGTCAACTACTTTGGGATGTTGTCCATGTGTCGTGCCTTCGCACCTATTTTAAAACAACATGGAGGCGGTGCGATCGTCAATATTCTCTCACTGTTAGGAAAAGTTAATCTACCCTTTAGTGGCTCTTACAGCGCTTCTAAGGCTGCTGCAATATCAATGACTCAAGGTGTGCGGGCAGAACTTGCTGTACAAAAGACCCTGGTTGTTGCGGTGATGCCGGGAACAGTGGATACTGAGTTAGCGAAGGATTGGCCTAATCCCAAGGTAGCACCTGCGGAAGTCGCTTCTTCGGCTTTACAAGCGGTAATTGATGGTGTGGAGGATGTTTATCCTGGTGAACAAGCTGCACAGGTTTCTGCACAGTTACTCACCGATCCCAAAGGGGTAGAGAAATATATGGCAAGTTTTCTACCTGGTATGATGTTAGCTGGGACGAATGCGTAGTATAAAAATACAGATATTGAAACAGTAGTTCTTTATCTACAAAGCTTTCTATATCTTGACACTGTGCTTAATCGTGAAAAGCATGGTGTTTTTATTTACATTTGAGTAGATGGATGCGATATGCGATCGCATTCATTTATCCTCAGTTTTAACTATTTCCTGAAGTTTTTGTGCAGCTTTTTCAATGGAGTCAATACTTCCAGGATTTACTAACCCGTTATATTCAAAAACATAAACTTGATTAGTTTGTACTGCTTTTAACTTCTGCCAAAATGCTTGTTTTTTCAATCCATTAATTACTTCGTTCCCGGAACCAGCTTGGGGAGAATTGACAACAATGATTGTATCTGGGTTTGTTTCTAATATTTTTTCGGCTGAAAGGGTTAAATATCCTGGTATGGGACTTTTTCCTTGTAATTCTGCGGCAATATTGTTGACGTTAAATTGCTGTAACATATCTCCTGCCCAACTATTTTTGTTGGGTGCCAGAATTGGCTGAAGACTGACTAGAACTAAAGTGGAAATATTGTTTGTTTTGGAATTAGATTGGCTTGTATTAGCTTGAGTTGTTGATAAAAAAGATTGATACCGTTTTAATAATGGTTGCGGGTCTGCACCAATTTGCTGTGCTAAACTTTTGGTTAATTCTTCTAGTGCTTGCCAACTATTAGTCTTTGTTTCTAATGTATTAATGTTTAATTGTTTTAAGCGCTGAGTTGTTGAGTCTGTAAAACCTGATGCGCCAATGACTAAATCAGGTTTGAGGGCAAGAATTTTTTCCAAGTTTGGCTGAGTTCTACCTTCGGATACGCGGGGAATATCTTGGAAGCGAATATCATTATTAATTAATTGTGTACCGGAGATACCAACAAGTTTTGTTTTATCTAGTTGGTAAATTATGTCTGCCGCTAGTGATGTGAGGGCAACTACTCTATCTGCGGTGTTTTGGGTATTATTTACTGTTGGTTGTTGGGTGATTGATGGAGTACAAGCAACAAAAATGAGGCTGAAGAGAATAGCGAAAAATGATTGAACTAAGCGGTAATGCATGGGTACTTTGGTTCTTAAAGTTGATAATTAATCACTGATAATATTGACTACGCGATCGCATCATATTGCATTCACATTGCATCACTACAAATGATGATTTATAAACACCCTGGAAGAGAAAATTAGAGACAATTTACGGTAGGAAATATTTAATTAATTTGCTAACCACAAAGCCACATTCCGCACATAAGCTTTGATATCATCTAATGCGTGTGGTTCATTTTTCATCCCATTTCCTGGGGCTTCATCTACAAATGTTGGACAACCTTTTTCAATATCCCAATTGTAATCAACCAAGTGATGAAAACTAGAGTTTGCTACTGCCCTACCTAACATATTTCCTTCTGTATCTCGATGATGCTCAATTGCTACTACTAAATTAAAATCACGTCCAGTAATTAGACTTTTACTCAGGGCAATTACTCGTGTATTGGGATTATTGGGAACTGCGCCAATGCCACCTTCATGGGGATGTGCCGGGAATAATTCAATTATTCCTGATGGTGAATGAGGATTTTTCAAAAGTTCATGAACTGGTTCAACAATAGTAACTTTTTGATAGTCTCCGTTGGCTCCAGAATGGTAGTTAGGGTAATTAATATAGGTCGTGTAGGGGTCATCGCGATTTAAACGGGTGTCGTCAGGATCGGGATTTTGACTGTAGAAATAATGGGTATCGCCAATATCAGTAATACCACACATGGAACAGCCCATATCTTGATGATCACGGGTTGTCAGGATACCACCTCCGCGTTTGCGGAATGCATTTATACCGGCGATATCTTTCTCACTCAAACCGTCACCAACATCTAGCGCAAATAACCAAAGTTCATCAAAATCAGATTGATCGAGGGAACTAAGAATTGGATCATTACCTTCAATATCGGTAACTCTGTCTCGTCCAACCACTTGACATAAGGGATTACCTGCTTCGTCCTGTAATGATGCTAAATAGTCATGTAGCATCGAGAAACGGGCAATACTCCAGTCATCTGTGGTTGTGGGAATTGTGGTTTGTAGGAGGATGCGAATCGGTGTCACCATTGCTTGCACTCTTGAGCTTACACAATCATGTATGTGAACTATTTTGTCGCAATGTCGGGACTATTTGACGGATTTCCACCCTAATTTTTAATAAATAAGGCAATTGAGATGAATATAAAAGCTCTCAAAAATTGTAATTTCTAGTTTTCCTGATTTACTGGTAATAATTTCTCCGTAAAAGAGTCATATCATGTTCGGCTAATCACTGACAATTAAAATTTCTCCGCGTCCCCGCTTCTCTAAATCTCCGTCTCAGTCTTAATAATAAGTATTTAACTGGACATGATATCAGGCGATCGCATTGGATGTAAAATCGCTAAATGCAGTTGTTGACGTGTTTCCAATTGCAGATAACGTGTTTGTAAAGGTTGCCATTCTTGCCATAATTGCTGACGTTTTTCTGCAAGCAAATTCACAAATGTTGGCAGTTTTTCACTAAATTCTTTGCCGAAAATATCTACAAACCACTCTTCTAAAACATCAATATCGTGAATTTCTCCCAATATTTCTTGAATATTCTTGACTTCAGCTAAATACCCTGCATAGGTTTCGTCGTAAAAGTCAACAAATAATTCCATTTGGTAACGCAGTCGTTTTGCTTGTTTTCGCAAGCTATGCAGAACTTCATTATTTCCTGCTAACAAGTTGTATTTTATAGAATTATGCAATTCCGATAATTTAGATGACTTGTCAATTGAAATATTTTGATGCCATGAACTTCCAAATTGCCAACCGGGATGTAGCAAAAATGCACTTACTTCCGGTAAAAGTAAATCGGGAAGCACTAGTTCAATCACCAGTGTGGCTGATTCTTGATAACTTGGTTCTGCCAACCAATCATTTAAAGAAGACTTGAGTGATTTATAAGCTACATCTTTTAATGTTTTGGTGACATTCACTGCTACATTTTCGCGCTGTTCGTGAAAGACATCAAACACTTTTTGGAGATATTTTAGTTCTGGGGAAGGTAAACTCGCTTGAAAATTTGCTTCTATATTTTCCTTAAGTACGTCTAAATCCCTTAATTCGCCCAACTTGCGAGCAATTTTACCAATATTGCGATCGCTTACAGATTTCGGCAAACTTAAAACAAAACTAAAACTACTCACCACGGTTCGCAACCGTCGCATACCCACACGCATTTGATGCAAGGCTTCTGGGTCTTCATCTTTCTTTACAGACTTTTCCCACTTTAAGATTTTTTTAAAGTGCTTTTGTATTGCTTGGTAAGTATAGTCGCCTAAATTATTGATGATAGGTGTTGTTGCTAAAGTCATGATGACACCAGTATATTGATAGATTTTTAAGCTTTACTCAGTTTGAAAACATTACAATTCACTACTTATACATCTTTTGTAAATTTGGGATGACAATTTTCCCTTAACTGCTAAAGAGAAAATTAAAACAATAACAAATTTGACTTAAATTCCAGCTTACATGGCATACAGCATATACTAACTCTGTCCAACGTTATATGTATACGCTAATAAATTTAATATTGTGATACTTCTATTGTTTCTCTTCAGTAATATTTTCTCGAAATAACATGATGTGATGAGTTGAAAAACGCACATTATAATTATAGTGCCATACTTTCAACTTGTATTTCAGATGTATAATTCTCAACCGATTCAACAAATTCTACTCAAATTCAATCAGAGTTTTCAAGAACACAGAGAAGACATATCAGCAGTATTACTATCTCCCGAACAGCACCTCTGGTTAGGTTCTGACGAAACCTCGACAATAGAACGTCTCAGTCTGATTGATGCCGATAATTTTGCCAAACACCAACAATATCAAGTAGCAGATTTCATCAGTCTCCCAGCTCTACCATCAGAAGAAATTGACATCGAGGGATTAGCATACGATGACTATTATCTTTGGTTTGTAGGTTCCCATAGCTACAAACGTAAAAAGCCAAAACCAGAAAAAACCGATGCTAAAAATGTGCAAAGACTAGCAAAAATAGCAACTGAACCTAACCGTTATATCCTGGGGCGTATTCCCCTTGTAAATGGAGAATTACTGAAATCATGCCCACATCCAAAAGATTCCACTCGCCAATTGAGTGCAGCTAAACTCGAAATCACACCAATGGGTAATCTGCTGATGGAAGCACTAGCAGATGATCCACATTTAGGTGCTTTTATTCAAGCAATGATTCCAGGTAAAGACAACGGATTTGATATTGAAGGCATTGAGGCTCAAGGTAATCGAATTTTTCTCGGTTTGCGTGGTCCAGTTTTGCGAGGTTGGGCTGTAATTCTAGAAATAGCATTAGAAGAAAGTATTTCTGGATTGTTAAAATTATCCCCAATTGGTGAAGATGCCAAGGGGTATAAAAAACATTTTCTTTTCTTAAATGGCTTAGGTATTCGAGATTTATGTCGCGAAGGCAGCGATTTGCTAATTTTAGCAGGACCAACAATGGACTTAGACGGACCAGTACAAGTATATAGGTTAAAAGAGAGTGGCGATTTACAAGCAGATATATTTAAGGAACCCGAATTAGCTCTGGAAATTCCCTATGGAAATAGAGATGATCATGCAGAGGGAATAACTTTATTTACAGATATATTGGGGAAATCTTCGTTACTAGTAGTTTATGATTCACCATCAAAAACTAAAAGAGTTATTGGTGAAGATAGTATTTTTGCTGATGTGTTTAGTTTAGAGACTGGGAAATAGGAAAAGATAGAATAGGGAATAGGTAAATAATTATGTATTATTAATATTCAGTACCTCATTCCCCATTCATTAAAGATTATTTAAAGCCTGATGAAAAAAGCATCCATCTTTAGTGATTGTGCTGTAATTTAAATAAGATTATTCATATTTACCGAATGTGATGTTGTTTTACTTGTTCTCATTTATTGTTTGCTCTTCAAGTCATATCCGTATTTGAGAACAATTTGAAAACTCATTCTGATAACTAAACCAGGGTAATCCATCCAGTATTAAGTTAAATTTATTTGAGAGTGTGAGGATTACTATAATGATGTATAAAAAAGGCGTATTTTTATCAGTTGTAGGATTAATTACTACAGGTTTATTGCTTAATGATATTACTCAGCAAGCATTTGCAAGTGAAGGTGAAATTACTGATAAAATCGTGAATAATCACGAAAATATAAAACATAAATCTGGTCAAACTTTACCTGAAAAATCACACAATAATTTATTATTCAACACTAGTAATAATATCCTTACCCAAGGATTAAATATTTCTGATCGAGCCGCAGACTTAGAATCACCAGAGAATCATAGTCTCAACATTGAAATTACTAGTCAACCTCTCGAATTAGAGCATTTTTGTCGAGATTTCCCAGATAATCCTTACTGCAAAAAGTCATCACACTCAACCTTACCAACACAAAAAAAAGAAAATGAGATATCGAGACAATCAACACCTTCGCGCCGGAGTAGTTGGGCTGTAACTCCGGAATTAGGAACCCTTGGAGTCGGTGCTTCTGTAACTAAATTATTAACATCTAACTTTAATGCCAGGCTGGGCTTAAATGGTGCTGCAATTGGTCTTGGTGGATACCAAAAGCGTAAACAAGAAGTCACCTACGATGCTACTTTAAATTTATTGAACCTGTCCGCTTTAGTTGATTATCATCCCTTCAAAAACTCTGGCTTTCGTGTTACTAGTGGCTTGGTATTTAATGATAGTAATGTTGAAGGAAAAGCGAGAATCAAAGATGGTGTAACTTTTGAGTATGATGGCAATCGTTATACAAATAAAGATATTGCTGCGGTGAAGGGAAAAGTCTCATTTCCTCATCAGATTGCGCCATATATTGGTATTGGTTGGGGTAATGCAGTGAAACCAGGAAAACATTGGGGCTTTTCGGCAAATGTAGGTGTTGTTTTGGCTGGTTCTCCACAAGTCAATTTGGATGCAACTATTATTAATGATAGTTTACGTGACCAAATTAATAGTGATTTGCGAGTTGAGAAAAAAGAACTTGAGAATGATTTAAAAGGATTTAGCGTTTTTCCAGTTCTCTCATTAGGAGTTTCTTATCAATTTTAATTGATAGATTATTCTCAATTTCCAATTTATAAATTTGTGGAAATTGCTTGAACTGGGCAAGTGGGAATACATTGTTCACAGACTATACAACGCGATCGCGTAAACATGAGTTTGTATGTATCGGGGTTTAATGTCAATGCTTCTGTTGGACATACCCCCGTACACAAACCACAGTCAATACAGATATTTTCATCGATTGCAATTTCCCCCAATGTCATCGAAACTGCTATATTCTGCGATCGCATCCACTCTATTGCTGCATCTAATTGGTCAATATCTCCTGAAAGTTCTACTACTAGTTTCCCAATTTGATTGGGTGCTACCTGGGCACGAATAATATTTGCCGCAACGTTAAAATCCTTTGCTAACCTATAGGTTACTGGCATTTGTACTGCACGCTTGGGGAAAGTTAAGGTTATTCTTTTTTTCATATTTGATTACTGCTGAATAATTAATGGTAATCGGATTAGGACGTGATTACAATCAAAACTAATTAAGAGAACCTAGCCTGCTCTCTTCTAATTTTATATTTCGTTAGAAAGCAATCATTGCCTGAAGTCATCAATCGTTTAATTACCAACTATCAGAATCAGAATTTTGTCGAAAAATTTTGTCGAAAAGTTATACAAGATGGCTATTTTCGTGGTAATATTGGTTTTATAAACTTAAGTTTATCATAATGGGAATATTAGCAAAATTTTTATGACAAGCTACATCCCATTATATTAAAATCTAGTTAAATTATCCCATATTTCGACCCAATTTCCTCAAATAATCCGGAAAATTTTTACAAAAAAATACAATAACAACTCCCTTTGAGTAATTGTCACTTTCCAGTGCAACTAGAATAATTTCCAAACACCAAGCCTGACTGCTGAACAAGGTAAACTAGACAATGGTAATTAATAACTTTTAATAATTTTGTTATGGCTAGCGATTCACAAATTAACTCTCCAGACAAGCCAACATCAGGTGCGCGACTGAGAAACTTCTTAATAGCGATAGTTGCGATCGCCTTGAGTGTAGCTCTAATTTTAGGGTTACGAACCGAGACAACAACAGTATCCCTAACAAAACTGGACGAACAATCGACACCATTAGAAATCGCCTTAACCAACGGAAAACCATCGCTAGTGGAATTTTATGCAAATTGGTGTACAGTTTGTCAAAAAATGGCTCCTACTATTGCCGCACTGGAAACAGAATACGCAGATAAACTCAATGTTGTCATGTTAAATGTAGACAATAGCAAATGGTTGCCAGAAATGTTGCGTTACCGAGTCGATGGTATTCCTCACTTTGTATTTCTGAATCAAAACGGAGAATCAGTCGCTCAGGCGATCGGTGATCAACCCCAGACAATCATGACAAGTAATATTGAAGCATTGGTTGCGAACTCTAGCCTACCCTATGCTCAAACAACAGGAGAAGTATCTAAGTTTTCAGTTCCAGTGACATCTCCAAATAGTGGCAAAGATGATCCTCGCAGTCATGGTAGTCAAGTAGTTAATTAAATCATGGAAGATGTGGGGATGTGGAGACGCAAGGAAAAGAAAAATTGATATACCAACTGATTCAATCCTTCAGCCCATCTCCGCCTTATTCCTACTTTCATTCTTCCATGATAGGAATAGATTATAGATATATATATTCCATCTAACAGCCAAATATTAGATTATTTTTGGCAGATAAATCATGTTGAATAAATTGCAAAAAATCAAATTATTACTAGCTTATAAAAACTCTGGCAACTTAGGAGATTTTGCCATCCTCAAATCCGATTTATTTGGTGCAAAAATTAATCAAGAAATCAATTCTCAACTGCAACAGGTTGTCGGATATCACCCGCCCATAAATTTAGAAATATTAAGCCAATATCCTCAAGGCTCATTTGGATATGAGTATGCCCAGCACATGCAAAAAAATCATCTCCAGCCAATTAATATTAGTCCAGAACTAGAAGAAGTCGCCGCCAGCAATGTATTTGCCCTGCGATATGCTATCACTCACGATATTTTTCATCTTTTGCTTGGTTTTGATACTAGCTATGCTGGAGAAATAGGAGTTCTTGCCTTTGCTGCGGAACAAAATTACAGTCAATCTTTAAAGATTAGTCTGTGGCTGGCTGAAATTCTTTATCCAATTCTCGCACCTCGACAAATCAAAGCAATTTTTACCAATGTCCAAAAAGGTAAAAAACTAGGTAAAAAAGTTGATTGCTTATTAGGCTACCGCTTTGAAGAACATTGGACAGAATCAATTCAGGAAGTAAGGAAAAATTTAGGATTTCTGTAGAACCCAACGTTTTTTCTTCCTCCCTGTAGTAATAGGTCTGGGAAATTGGACTTATTCTTCGGCACCGCCACTTTGCTGACATGCATTTAAAAGATCGCGATCGACATTACTAACAGTATTCAACCTGTAAAAATCGCGCAATGCTAAGGAGTAAGCGTAGCTAACAGGTTCATCTTGGTACAGTCTCGGCACACTTTCATTCGATGCAACTTGAGATGGACTTACTTCCCCAGGGTAGCCATTGACTGTCATTGCCAATTCGCCAGATTTATCCAAAGTACCGTGAAAACAACTGTACTCGGAATCAGGCATATACATCGCCCCAGTTACTTTGCCATCGCGCTTTTCAAAGACTACATAGCCTTGTCCTAATTGTCCGGGCTTGGGGGATTGTCCGTAAAGGTAAACACCATCTGGCTGGGCAAATTGATTACCTTTTGCGGCGCTATTTTTGATGATTGGTTGTTGTGCTTCTGGAACAAGGGCGGTAATTATCGGCTGCTTGTCTAATTTTTTTGGAGAAACAATTACTGCTGGAGCAGACGTGATTCCTTTATCTTCTAAGGCGGCACTGTCTGACTCTTGTTCTCTCCAAGTTTCAAATACTGCTCCCGAATCTGGTAATGTAACTCGGTAAGAGTAAGGATCATTATCCATTTGATTACTGAATACTGGCTGCGATCGATTAGCAACAATACCTAGTACAACTACTAAGCCAAGTAAAGGAAATCTCCACTGGCGGGAAGAAAGTAAGCGAGTAAAGAAATTTGTCCAGAAATTATTATACTTATGCACCCTGAATTCTCCTAAATTTTTTTTTAGATAAATTAAATGATTGAAGCGAAATACTTTAAGGTTTTTGTTTCACTTCTACAAATATAACTACGTTTTTATACGTAAAAACCTCGGTCAAAAGTTGGATATATTTTCAGGTTCTACATATATTCTCTGAAAAAACGTGAGTTTAGAAAATGAAGTTTTTATATATTTTTTGGTATAAATTTTTAGATGCCAATATCCAAGAGCTTTGCAGCTATTTTCGTCACCTCTCCAGGCTGTAATCCCTTGACAATCTCCTGGATACTGACTCCTAACAACGATATTTTTTCGTGATCAAAATTAATATTAATCCTGTAATTTAATTCTGTAATATTGTGATGCACATATTCTGAATTTGAAACTATCTACGAAAATCTATCTTTTGATAGTTGTAATTTTGTAATGATTTCATGTTTGGATAAAAAATCGCCTCCTTAAGCTGAAGGAGGCGCGTCATATTTTTAGATAAGGTTAGCGCCTGTTCAAGCACCACCACCTTAACTAGCAATATACTCTTTGACATTTGCCCGACGGCGACGCAGGTGAGCAAGAGCCTGATGCTCTAGCTGACGAACACGTTCGCGACTGAGGTTCAAGCGTTCGCCGACTTTTGCTAGTGATAGCTCGTTACCATCTTCTAAGCCAAAACGGAGTGCTAAAACTTCACGCTGCTGTGTGGTAAGTTCAGAGAGGAGATTATTTAAGTCTTGACGGAGGAATTCTTGAGTAGTGTAGTATTCAGGAGATGGTCCTTCATCTTCCAGCATTTCTTGAAGTTCAGTATCTTGGTTATCACCAACTCGCACATCTAAGGAAACTGGTTGACGCGCCATATTCATGTACTCGCGGATTTGTGCTGGTTCCAGTTCGAGTTCTTGAGCGATTTCCGTAGGTGTTGGTGAACGACCTAATTTTTGTGCGAGTTCGCGCTGAACTTTTTTGATTTTGTTGAGTTTTTCGGTGATGTGAATTGGTAAGCGAATCGTTCGTCCTTGTTGAGCGATCGCACGAGTAATTGCTTGACGAATCCACCAATAGGCATAGGTTGAGAATTTATAACCGCGTGTTGGGTCAAATTTTTCTACACCCCGCTCTAATCCCAAAGTTCCTTCCTGAATTAAATCCAGAAATTCCATATTGCGTTTTTGGTATTTTTTGGCAATTGCCACTACCAAGCGCAAGTTCGCCTCAATCATTTTTTGCTTGGCTCGCTTACCCTGAAATACAGTATGCTGAATATCAGTTTCTGGTTTTTTCACATACTCAGCCCATTCTTCCATGCTTGCTTGACGACGCAATTTCTTTTCCAAAGCTTCTTTGGCTTCAATTAGCGTCATCATTTGCTGAACTTGCTTCCCGTAAACAATTTCTTGTTCACGAGTCAAAAGCGGTACACGTCCAATCTCCCGCAGATAGGTTCGCACCATATCAGCCGTGAATTTGGCGTTAGTATTTTCGGTTGAAACGTTAATAGTAGGCATCGGTGCGCTGTCCTCTACTCCGTAGACACAATGAATCTTGAATCGTTAAGGCAATTCGGAAAAGGCTGTCAATATTTCACGCAGTATCAGGAGCCACTTTAAACAATTAAGACAATTAATTTATACAAGTCCTCTGAAGACGAGAAGTTTTCCTGATAGGTTCCCCCTACCTTTCCCAAAATTTCAAATGAATTACTTAGAAGCACTCTTGGTTGTTATTTGAGAATTCTTTTATCTCTTGTCGTTGATGGCGACGAGAAAATACGAAGTCAGTATGAGTTCTGCTTATTTCATATTACGACAATTTTTGTCGTGAGTAAAGTAGCATAGATAAAACTTCCAATTATAATTGAAAATGGGGCAATTGCCAAAGAGATAATGAAAAATCCTCAAGTCACTACATCTATAGTGACGTGAAAACTACTCTTGCAGCGATTTATAACTAGCCGGATAACCGTACTGTTGGGGTTTGATGATGGGGGGATGTCACGAAATATCTAAATTCCGAAATCACCAATTGCGGACTTGTAGTTGATAGGTTGTTACATGAAAACTGATCACAGGTGTGAGTAGCCAAAAAGACTTGGTATCCAAGATTGTGATTGCGATCGCGCCAAAACACCTCTGTCTCCAGAATAGTATCAGGTAAAAATAGTTTCTACCAAAAGAGGCGATCGCATTAATAATTATGCCTCCGTTGGAGGCTCACGTGCCTGAGAAGCAAGATACGATTTTTGGCACAGTTACACAACCAAAAGCGACGTTAGTTAGCTTCAATTTCCCCTGTGGCGATTAAATGTCGCAATTCAATTTTCTTGGCTGCGAATGCTGTTGAGTTGAGGCATAAAGAGCTTCGACCTTTGCCAGCAAAAGATTTTCGGTGCGATCGCATTTTTGCAAGACAATGGCGGAAAGAAGTCGCAGAAACGAATTGTTGATATTGAGAATATCTTCATTCGTATATATAAAAATATCTAAATACGCCCCATTCCACAACCGCGCATCCCGCTTAATTTTTCCAATTTCGCGCACAGCGACAAGTTGGTAGTGGCAATTTCTCCCGGTTGGCTGCATCACAAGTATTGAGGTGAACTTGATATCAAATGTATAGAAAAATACCCCATTCTCTTGAGTAGGGAAAAGAATAAAAACCCCAATAGTTCATCTACTGGGGTTTAAATTTGAATCAGGGTGCATCTACTATCTCTATATCCATCACGATTTAGCTTCCCACCGGATAATTCAAAAATCGGTCGATTTTTCACTCAATTCCAGCTGGACGCACGACGAGGTGACGGTGTGGTTCTTTACCTCGACTAAAGCTTTCCAAATCACTTAAACTTTCCAAAAAGCTGTGTACTTGACGACGCTCGGCAGAACTCAATGACTTGATTTCCACTTCCTGTCCTGTCGCACGCACCTGTTGGGCTGCCGACTCAGCCAATGCTTGGATTTGCCCCTGTCGTTGAAAGCGATAGCCATTCAACTCAATGGTGTATGAAGCCTGTCCTTCGGGTGGTTGATGGATATTAAGAATCGAATTAGCTAAATATTGCATGGCATCAAGTACCGAACCATCAACACCAATCAATATTTTAATTTGTTCAGGAGTCAGATTGTTTTCGTCGATGGTTAGCCAGTAGCCTTCACCGTCAGCAAAGGTATTTTGTTCTGATTCCCCCTGAATTTCTACAGAAAGACCTGCTTTCTGTAGAAGTGTTTTTAACCAATCTTGACCTCTGGCGATCGAAGTATTAGCCATTATTAACCTGTAGTTTTCTTCTTGGAACTTTTCGGCTCAAAAGGTATTGATTTTTGTGCCGCTTGCGTTTCTTTTTCCTGAGCGTCGAGAATTTTTTGGACATCCTCAGGTAGGGGTTCGCGGGAGAGTATGTATGTTTGTAGTGTTTGGAAAACGTTACCAATCACCATATACATCAATACCCCTGCTGGTAATGGGAAGAACAAAAACATCCCGGAAAAGATCACAGGAGTAATTTTATTGACAGTATCTTGGGAAGGATTAGCGTTAGTCGAATTTTGCCCAGAAAGCACTTGGCTGACATACAAGCTAATTCCAAAGAACACCACCATTGAGACGATGTCCCAGTGTATTGCGCCATCTGGATCGATCGCTCCAACTCGACCTAAAGCATCAATAAACAGAAATCCGCGATCGGCTGCCAAACCAGGAATTGTTCCTTGGATGGTGACATCACCAGCTTGCAGGGCTTCTACGTTACCTTGAGCATCGATTTTAACGCGGTCTTCGCCTTTAATTATTTTCCATTCAGGAATTAACTTGGTTTCGGGGTGTTCTGCCAAAACTTGTTGGAATGGCTTACCTTCGAGGGTTTGGTACTCGATTCTGGTTTTCTCTCCAACTGCCATTTTGCTACCACCAGGAAGGATGGCTGCAACCTTAATATGTTCGCCATCGCTCACATAAATATTTTGTGGCGATGTCGTAAAAGCTTGTGGTTGAATTCGTTCAATTTGTTCTGCTGGTAAAACTTGCAAGTTAACGCTGTAATTTACCCCAGCAAATGGCGAACCCCGCAATGTGGCAAATAATGCTAGCAGTACGGGCATTTGTAACAGCAAGGGCAAACAACCCGCCAAGGGATTGCCAAACTCTTGCTGAGTTTTCATCATTTCTTCTTGCTGTTTTTTGGGATCGTCTTTATATTTTTCTTTAATTTCTGCCATCCGTTTTTGCATGACAGGTTGGACGATCCGCATTTTCCGCATATTGCGAATTTGCCCAGCACTCAGGGGATAGAGTGCCAAGCGAATGATTAACGTCAATGCTACAATTGCCAGTCCATAGCTGGGTACAATCGTATAGAACAAGTCTATAATCGGCAGCATTACGTTATTCGAGAGAAACCCGATACCAAAATCCATTATTCTGAATTCAACCTGAGGTACTTAATTTTTGCCTGAATCTAATTTATCGGAATCATCATTCCCTGAAACCAGGGTTTGACTACGGATAGCCGCACAATTGCCAAGAGGGGAATGGGGGATAGAGGATGGGGGTAGAAAGATATTTACCTCTCCTCCTTCCTCCTCTTTCGCTTCTTCTCCCTTGCACCTTGTTATTTTTGTACTCCTACCATGCCAGGATTTTTCGCAGCAATTTGTTCGTAAATGTAATCGTAAATTTCGCGGAATTTGGGAATTGCCCGCAACTCTAAACGGCTACCGTTTCTTAGGGTGACTACCATGTCCCCCCACATCCCCAGTCCGCGAGGCACTTTCACGACTTTGACTATTTCTGAGTAAATGATATCAGTGCGATCGCGTCCCATCCATCCGCCAATAACGGTAATGCGACGATCTGTAATCCGAAACCGTAACCACAATGCTCTGACAATTGCACCAACTGTCAAAGGTAGCCCCAATACTGTGAAACCTATTAATATGTTTATTATCAAGTCCCCAACGTGAGGGCCACCTTCAAAATATACTTCTTCACGAATACCCATTGAATACCTCGGCTTGTACCAACAACTGCTCTAATTCTTGCAGAAATTGTTGGGTTACGCACTCTTCTTGTGCAGCAGTTGGCTTCACAACAACAACCAACCGCCAACCTGGTGATAATTTCGGCAGCAACTTCTGCAAAGCTGCTGAAATGCGTCGTTTAATACGATTACGTACTACAGCCCGTTTGCTGACTTTTGTGCTGATCGAAATACCAATTCGTGCTGGTAAATTATTGTTCTTTTCCTTTTTGCCAAGATTTGTTGTATTGATGGCAGCATCCTGAGAAGGTCGTAAAGCTCTTAAAGTCATGTAAGAACCGTGCCGACGTGTCCCTTCCCGGAAAACTGCCTGAAAATCGTGACGGGATTTGAGTCTATGTACTGAAGGCAAAGCCACTGCTGAATATAAATGCGGTTAGCGTTAATCAGTTGTTTTCGCCTATACGCTCAAGCGGTAGCGTCCTTTGCGGCGACGTGCTTTAATCACGTTGCGTCCATCCGGTGTCCGCATCCGAGCGCGAAAACCAGATGTTCTTTTTCTTTTACGGTTAGTTCCGCCCAGCGTTCTTTGCATGTTTTCGTCCTCTGAGGCAATTTTTTATATAAAAAGTCACAATCTATAATCTTACCATTATAATGTCAATCTGTAAATTGTGATTTGAACAATTGACAAGGGGAATTGAGGGCTGGGAATGCTGTTTCAGGTAAAAATTAAGTATTGCCGCCATTGCGTAGCCTGCCCATTGGGACTAAATATCCAATTCACGTGGACAAGGCTGTCCGCAATCCCAAAATTTTGACAATTTTGACGGGACTCCTTAGCAATGGGCAAAAATCCAACTGCCCAGACTAATTGTCCATAGCAAGAAGAATTTTTTTGACTCTCGGTCTATATCCCGTGCCCTCTACTAACTACCAATATTGACAATGGCGGTACCAATGTAACGCGAAATCGGAACATCTCCAGGAGACTGAATTGCCACATTGAAATAGTACATTCCGCCAAAAGAGGGCATTCTCATGTTCGATAAGATAATTTCAACGTTGCTACCTGCGGGAATAGCTTCTTGAGGAAAGATACTAATTGCGTGACTGTCTTTATCCCACTTGACTTCCTGTAGGGGTACGCTCTTGCCTTTGACTTTAACTTCAATTTTTTTGGGGTCGAAAGAACCTTTATAGTATTCAGGGTAGGAAATTACGAGTTGGGCAACTGCGGTTTGGAGCTTTTTATTGGGAACCCTTAACCGGAGTCGATCCCAAGCGTTTGCTTGTCCGCCAAAATCAAAACGGTAGTTTAACTGATTATCGCCTTTAACACCACTCCAGAGGGTGAAACCAGACTGTGCCAAGCTAACTCCAGAAAATCCCGTCAGCAAGCAGCCAGTCATAGCTAAAGCAGATAAAAGTCCTAGGGAACGTCGCATATTTCTCACTCCTTCAGTTTATGCAATTAGGGTCGTAACTAAACTTTACTACTGACTCGCTAATATTGGGACGTTATGCGATCGCAAAAAGTGCCAAATTTGGGAATGGGGTATACATTCTTTACGGCTTGAATATTTTTCCCTACTCTCCATGTATAAGTAAATGAAAAGAATCGGAATCTGAGAATCTTAGGTTTGACGAATGGTAAGAACGACGGAAACTATTCCTAGCGGGGTAATGTGGCTACAAGTGGGGGGATTAGCTGGGATGCAGGGGGCAATTACTCTGTGTTGGTTGATTTATAATTTATATATTCCCCAGCTATTAGTGACTATTGGCTTCCCAAAGGATTTGGCAATTGGGTTGTTAATTGTGGAAAATGCCCTAGCTGTGATTATAGAACCCTTGATGGGTGGACTTTCTGACCATGCTAAACGTTGGTTTGCTAGTCGTTTTTCATTCATTTCTATCGGGGTAATTTCCTCTTCAGCTTTGTTTATTTTGATACCTGTAATGGTGAGTTTTTTCCAGCCTTCCGAAGTGATGCGCTGGATATTTTTGTTCATTGTAGTCGCTTGGTCGATCGCCATGGCAGTTTTTCGGAGTCCGGCGATCGCTTTATTGGGAAAATATGCTCGGAATGCAGATTTACCATTAGCAGCAAGTTTATTGACTTTAATGGGAGGTATCATTAACGCTTTTCGTCCCATCAGCACTGATTTGATTCTGAGTTTTGGGGCTGTTTTTGCTTTCGCTCTGGGTTCATTCGTTTTACTTGCTGCTGCTTTTGGACTGCGATTTGTCAATCCACCAGAAAAACCGATTCCTGAAGTTGTAGAATTGACCGAGAAAGAAAATTTACCAGAACAATTACCAAGAGCGCTATTTCTACTATGCGGAGCGGGTTTTGGAGTTGCTTGGGGTTCTCGCTTATTGATGGATGCGATTGGAAAATTCCTCAAAATTGAGCTAAATACCAATGATGTTGGGGGAATGATGTTTATCCTGAGTCTTGCATTGGCTTTTGCAGCTTTGCCAGCAGGTGCATTTGCCACCAAAATCGGTAATCGTCAAGCGATAGTTTGGGCTAGCTGTACAATTTCCATATTAATGTTACTAATGTTATTTTTTGGTGCAAAGCTATTTTTGCTGATTTTAATCATTTGTACATTTAGTTTAATCCTCAACGGTGCAATTCCTTTAGCACTATCATTAGTATCTAGTCAACGCGCAGGTTTAGCAACGGGAATGTATTTTGCTGGTAGTGGATTAGCAGGAGCTTTGGTAACAGCTATATTTCCTCAATTAGCAAATATTGCACTTCTTCCAGAAATATTTTTGAGTGCCATAGCATTTTTAGCAGTCGGTATTTTCGTTACAGCGAGTCGTACAATCCATCAAATGGAATAGGGATTTAATTGTGTCTTGCTTTTATAATTTTCCTAATGTGGATTTGCATAAATTGCTGAAATCAATCTTGTCAGTAAATTACATATTCTGCAATTTCATCTATTTACTTTATTTAAAATTTATTTAAAATAATGAATCATACAAGACTTAATATCCAATTTTGGACTCAAATAGCTAATCATAAAATATTGAAACTGCTGGCAATTCTCCCACTTTGCACCGGTTGTACTGTCGGTTATGGAAACCAAATAATTAGTTTCGGTTATGAAGAACAAATAATTGCCCAAAATTCTACTTCAACACCAATTGAATTTGAACCACCACCTCCTCCGCCAAACCGTGGGGAACCAACAGGTAGGGCACAGGGAGGAGCCGGCAGAGGTTGTGAGCCAACAGCGCTTGTTCCTTTAACTAAATCCCCCAATGGTAATTTTTTGTGGGGATTAACAGTGAGCGATCGCCCACAATTTTGGTTTAGTTTACCCAGGCAGTTAACAACAAAAGATGCAGTTGAATTTGTCTTCACAGATAATCTTGGCAAAGTAGTTTACAAAACTAAATTAAAAAATACTACCACACCACAAGGGATAGTGAATTTCGCCATACCCCAAGAAATACCACCTTTACAAATCGGGAAAACTTATAATTGGTCGTTTTCTGTCTACTGCGATTTTCAAATTGTCGAAGATAAACCAGGAAATGTTCGAGGTAGTATTCAAAGGATTGCTGTAAATCCGACATTAAAAAATCAATTAGCTAGTTCTAAAAGCCCTATCAATCAAGCTATAATCTACGCCAAAAATGGTATTTGGTTTGATGCTTTAACGACTTTGGGAGTCAATATACGCAACAAAAAAGAACAAAATATTTCCTCTGCTTGGACTGAGTTACTACGACAAGTTGATTTAGAAAAAATTGTCTCGCTTCCTGTGACTAATTGTTGCGATCGCCAACAAGTAAAGAATCAAAAGTAGTAACTGAAGAAGTGGCAAAAGCGGCAATATGAAAAGATTTAGTAGTAGGGATATCTTTGCCACAAGAGCAAAAATATTCCTACTACTAACTTCTATTAATTACATTCAATTCAGCTTTACAAGCCTAGTGCGACTCTAGTTTGCGGTCCAACTTTACCATCAGCTAACAAACCATTATTCAGTTGAAAGTTGCGGACAGCACGTGCTGTTATGGAACCGTAAAAGCCTGTTGTTGGTACACCTAATACCCGTTGAACCTGTATCACTGACGCTCCTTGGGAACCCACAGCAAGAGTTACAGGACCTCCAACGCCCAGTCCAGGGGTATTTCCTTGTCCAGGGCGTATACCAACATATCTAGTGGCGACATAATTACCAGAAGATAAGCGGCTAAAACCGTTGGGAGTATCCACAACAATAGCAAGTCTAGAACCATTTCGCAGACATCCCAGCACTGGAGCATTCAGACTTGGCGCGGAACGAACTCGTAAACAACTACCATTAGTGCGAACATAACCAATTGCACTTACTGCCGCTTGCGCTTGGGGAAGAGTTGCAAGCAACATGCCAACACTTGCAAATGCTAAACAAGCAGATTTAATTACCTTGTGGAGCTTGAAGTTGATTTTGCGGAGTTTTAATTCTGGTTCTGCTGTTGCTCTTTCATTTGCATCAGCCATAACAGAGTAAGCAAGATATTCCACCTTGAAGTTCTCCTTGTCGGGTTTATTTTATATGTTTTCAGTGATTAGAAAGCTTGAATGACTACAGAGAAGCACCAAATTTTCCCCATTGATAACACTGACATCTTTGTTATCTAAAGGTATATGGGTTGTACATGAGATTACTAATTATCATAGAAGACTATTACTTAAGTACAAATTAAAAAAATATAAAAAAGACAACATTCTTCCGGATATTAATAATCTAGAATGTAATCATAATAACTTGTCTTAAAGCTGACATCTATCTAAATGAATGTATTTTTGGTAATAAAATACTAAAAAGACTGAATTATTACTCAATACAGCCTTTTTATCTCCTTTGAATTGTTTGCAATAGCGATATATAGTTACTTAACTATTAACTTTTATTGGTGTAAAAAATATCGCGACGGAAGCGAGAACCATTTCGCCACACTTCAACTCCTTGAGGAGTCACAAAGTAGGAAAAGCTACCATTGTCAGCCCGATATTGTAGATTATTCAGATTCCAAGCGGGCAGTTTCACAACTTGATGGGGATTTTGCTTGAGTTCGCCAATATAAAAGAATTGTCCGTTTTCTTGACAGACTTGAACCCGCGCATTGGCAGTTTCGCCAGCAATTAAAGTTTTTCCATGACAGCGATTCGGGGGATTATTGCTCTGAACATTATTAGCCGCATTAGCCGCAGATATTGGTTGAATTGGAGTATTTTGCTGTGTTTTCGCGTTAGCAACTGTAGAAGTTGTATTATTTGGGGGTGTCAAAACCTCTATTGGGTTAACTGCTACCCGTTGATTGGTATGAATTTCAAAGTGCAGATGGGGAGCAGAACTATTACCAGTAGAACCCATTTGTGCAATAATTTGACCTTGAGTAACTTGTTGTCCTTGATTAACTAAAAGACGACTGTTATGACCGTAAACTGTTGTTTGTCCGTTCGGATGTTGAATCTTCACAACATAACCTAGTCCCCAATCATCCCATCCAGCTTTGATAACTTTACCAGCAGCAACAGCTAAAATTGGCGTTCCCGATGCATTAGCGATATCAATACCTTCATGTTGATATTTGCGAAAGCTCTGGGAAATTATTCCTTGGGTGGGGTAAATAAATTTTGCCGGGGAATTTGTGGCTTGTGGATTTGGAGTTAAGTTTTGCTGGGATAGATTTTGTGTTAGGGTTTGCGTTTTCGCTGAAGTATGTATACTTGTAGTCACTGTCAAAATAAATCCAACTAAGCCATAAGTAGAGAGATAGAGAAAGTTAGTTTTTTTCATGAACTCAGAGTGATATTGCCACTACATTTGAGACGATATTTTAATACATGCAGTTTCTTGAATACCAATGTTTCTACTGAATTGAACTTATAAAGTAACTGGTGAGGTTATTTTGGTGAATTATTCAAAATTTAAAATTTATTGATGTCAAACATCGTCAGAGCATCAAGACGCACAACCAATAATCAGGAGAGAAGTGGGGAGGTAGTTGAATTGCTCCCCGACTATTCAATACCCAATCCTTTAAAATGGCAGGAATTGCAGTAAAACCGAAGCTAATCCGCTTACAAAGTCGAAGAAACTGGGTTTACCTGCGCTCACTTTGGTGTCACCTGGGGGAGTTTTGAGTTCAATAATGAAAGCTTGTGTGGTTTGAAGTCCATTAACATTGCTTTGATTCTTAAACAAATTTTCGGCTATTTGTGCGTCTTGAAATGCACCCTCACGATCAAATAATTGATAACGAGCGATTCCACGGGCTAGAAATGCACCCGCATAGTCGGGTTTAATAGAGATGGCGCGATCGAAATAATCTATTGCTTGTTGTTTGTTGCCTTTTTCAGCTGCGGCAACACCCAAAGCGTAAAATTCTTCTGGTGTCGCAATTTGCGAAGGTATCCCGGATGCTCCTTGTAAATTTGCACCATTAACAGTTACACCAGTTAATTCAATTCCATATAAATAGGCGTTTCTCAAATCTGTGCTGACGATTGTCGCTCCAGAAAGCTTGGCATAGTTTAGATTTGCACCAAATAGGCTAGCACCGCTCAAGTTTGCACCACGTAAATCCGCATTCATTAAATTTGCACGACTGAGGTTTGCACCTGCTAAGTTTGCACCACTTAAATCAGCACCCTGTAAATCAGCCATTACCAAACCAGCACCACTCAAGTCACAATTTTGACAATTTTTAGTTGCTAGTAATTGTCTTAGGTGTTCAGAATTGGCAGCCTGAACGGTTGTGCCAGTGGTGATAGTTATTAAAAATATCGATGTGGCTAGAATATGGTTTTTCATAAACCCTAAGGCAGTATGTTCTAGTTGATACTCAACCTTAACCTATGAAAATAATGATTAGGGAAGGGTAGCAAGCAATTTGGTTGGCGGAAAAAGATGAAAAATAATGCTATGTGAAAATTTAGGGTAATATAGCGCCATTGAAATTTGCCCCATCTGTATAAGCGTCATCTAAATTAGCTCCTTTGAGGTTCGCGCCGCTAAGATTGGCTCCTCTCAAATCAGCACCGCTTAGATTAGCATTAGTGAGGTTGGCTTGAGAAAGGTTTGCACCTCCCATATTTGCACCGCTCAAATCTACACCACTTAAATTAGACTTGGCAAGGTTTGCACCTCCCATTTGGGCTTGACGTAGATTCATTCTCCGCAAGTCTTTATTTTGGAGATTAACACCACCCAAATTTTTACCAAGATTGGCTTTTGGTTGTGATGTTGGTTGTTGCAGTTTTGTGTCTGCTGGAATAGTTATGATATTTTCTGGGGGTGAGGTTTCGACTGGTGCTTCTGCCACATCTGGGGTAGAAACTGAAGTATCGGAAGATGTAAGAGATGAAAGGTTTGATGGAGTTTCTGTGGTTTTGAGTAGGATGTAAATTAGAGTCCCAGCCACTATAACTGCTCCTGTGAGTATCGCCGCGAGGATGAATATTAGGTTTTGGCGCTGATTTTGCTGGGACATAATAATTTGGGCATAGGGAATAGAAGTTTGCTAGGGGTTGTTTCGTTAATAGTTATAGCAATTTTGGATGAATATTTATTTAATTTCGGTGAGTTATAGCATGTCCGGTTGAATACTTATTATTAAGTCTGACACGGAGACTTAGAGACGCGGGGACGCGAAGAAATTTTAATCATCAGTGATTAGCCGAATATGATATTAGGAGGCAGGAGTCAACACAATTCGCAATACTCGCTGTCGCGAGAAGCAAGCAAAGTTTAAAATTTATCTATCCATAAATGAATTTAGGGGCTTGTAACATCAAGGAATAATTGGTCAGAATTTAAATGTTTTGATATTTGTGATTTTTCGATTTTAAAATATATATTTAATGAATATTAAATGCTGATATGTTAATTGTCATCAAGATTGAGAAAAGGGAAAGCCAACATGATTAGAGTTGTGACTATTAATATTTTGTTTGATATGTGGATGTGGGATATTCGTGAAAATTTATTAATAGAAGGATTGAGAAAAACTAATGCTGATTTAATTGGATTACAAGAAATCAATATTCAAGGGAATACAGGCGATCGCATTGCCGAAAAGCTGAATATGCCATATATTTACAAAGTAAACTACCAGAAGCTACCTTATAACAAAGGTCCTGAATATGGTATTGCTATCCTCAGCCGTTATCCGTTTATTCAGCAAAAAGAATTAGATTTACAAAGTCAAGGACGTTTGGCTCAATATGTCCAAGTGGAAATCAATCATCAACCTTTGATATTTTGTAATGGTCATTATTATTGGCAACCTGGTTCTTGTCAGGCAAGAATGGAGCAATTTAAATTATTAGTTAATTGGTTAGATGAATTACCCAAGGAATTACCAATAATTACTGTTGGAGATTTTAACGCGACTCCTGATACTCCAGAAGTAGAGTTTTTGCGAAGTCATTTTATCTCAGCCTATGCACAATATTGCGATCGCGAACCCGAATACACCTGTCCAACTCCTCTAGTTCACCTTAAACGTAGTGTCTCAAAGAAGATTGTATTAGGGATAATAAATGCAATTACACATCGTAACTTGAAATCTTGGCGGGGAACACTTGATTATATATTTATTAATCAGCATTTACAGGTGAATGACTGTCAATTAATTCTCACTGAACCAGCAGCAGATAATCAATATATATATCCCTCAGACCATTTTGGAATTGCTGCGGAATTGGCAATAAAATAGTAAAAATTAGAGAGAATATATAAACAAATAAGTGTTATCAATGGTGAAGATATTAGCACTTTTTTAATATTTTTGTTAGAGACTGCAAAAATCGTGAAAATAAAGTTAATCACAGCAAAAAACTAGTTGTTTCATCTGATAAGTGCGATAAAATCTAATTTTCAAGGCTGCAAATTATTTTTGCAAAACTATCCTCAAAATAAATAAGAGCATCTCAAAAAGAGATGCCCGTTATGCAGGAAAACCCCATAAAGGGGAAAACCTACACCTTCCCAACAATCAGCAACAGTGACTAACTTTTAATTAGCCACACTCACAGTCATAGACGTGACTATTAGTAATTTTATTAACAATAATATGTAGTGACAGCAGTATATGTACGGAAAATCGGCAATTGGGAATCATATCAAGTTCGCCTAAATAACTACGATAAAACCGACGCGGAGATTCGGAGACAGGGGGACGCGGAGAAAAATTAATAATAACTGATTAGCCGGACTTGATATTAGATATTAAAATTGCCGCAAACATATTGATGCTGCACATTGATACAAGTTCTTTAACAGTTGATTAAATGAATTTTGGCGGGACACGATTGTAACGGTAAACGACTCCAGAGACAGTTCCTAATAATAACCAAGAGAGGGCATTGAGGCGAAAATCAAAGATGCTAACATCGGCTATATTAAAAAGTACCCAGGCTATAATTACTAAGAGATAACTAAACAAGATTAACTTGTCTTCTTGATGCAAACATTGAGAGCGTTGTAATAGTTGGAATCCTGCCATTAAAATCCCAGCAATTAGACTAATAAACAAAAGTGTTGCGGGGATTCCGGCTTCGGCAGATAACATCAAAAATAAATTGTGGGGATGTCCCAACCAAATGTGCATTTTTTCTTGGTATAGGGGTGTAAAATTTCGCAATCCCCAACCTGTCAAGGGACGCTGTTGTGCCATATTCCAAGCAAAATCCCACTGGGTGGCTCGCATCAGTACAACTGGTCTATTCGGATACATTTGGTCATTCAGACGTGCCCAAAAGAAACTAGGAATTACTTTGCGTAATATTTGGGCTATGGGTGTAGGTGCAAAGGCTGCTAAAAGGATTGTCGCGACGATACCTGCCACAACTGTAACTAAAATTCGCCACCCCTGATACATAGCATATGCCATACAAGCAAAAATTGCGATCGCCCAGGCATTGCGTGAGTTGGTTAAAATTAATCCGGCAAAGTTGAGAATTACCGCCAAGGTGAGGAAGCAAAGATGGGGAGATGCGGAGGTTGGGAGATGGAGTAAGATATTTCCATGTTTCTTCAACTCTTCTAGCCACAACCCGCCAGCGAGAATGAAAGTGATGGTTAAATAGCCAGCCAAGATGTTGGCGTACATAAATAGCGAAGCCATACGCCCGACGGGATTTCCCCCTGGTAAGAGTGCCCAGCCAGATATATTTTGCCAAATTGGGGGTGTTGTCCAACTCAGGAAAATTTGTCCGAATCCGAGAATTACAACTGGTATAGAAGGAATTACAAGTATCCAAGCCAAATGACGTAGCTGTGCTGGTGTTTGCATGACAGTATCGACAGCACAAAACAAGAGGATAAAAGGTAAAAAATTAAAAATACCCTCTATGGCGGGCGTTTTTTCCTGCGCCAAAGCAGTTGTAATTATCAGTATCAGGCTAAAAATACCAAATCCCCAATTTTGGGGACGGCGAATAATTGTTTTGTATTTCAGTGCCCAGGTTACAAGCAATGCAAAACCAATACTAATTCCCCCGAAGATTGGGATGATAGGGAAAATGAATATCCCCACTTGCAGAGCATTCCAAGGTAGTTGAAGTTTAGATTCTGGATGGCGGTGGAAACTGAATATTTTATTGTTAATCATTCATTTGTTGGGAATAGAGTATTAGCTATCAGGTATTGGGTATTAGTTATTGGATATTTGTTCTTGATGGTTGGATTTTAGTTCCAAACAATTATTAACCATTAACTATGATTTTTTACCCTTTACCCTTTATCTTTTTCCTCTTCCCTGCCAACTAGCTTACGCTGGTTCCCAACATTCTTCAGCACGAGTAAGACGAATCTGAGCGATCGCAAATATTGTCGGAATAATGCGACCATAGTTTGTAGCAATGGTACGCCAACCTAAATCAGCTAAAAACCATCCCCACATCACCGGACCTAAAAATGTGAAAACGCTGCGAACTGCACCATATCGTGCCGCACTCACAGCCATACCCCGTCTTGCCATCTGTAAAGTTACATAACTTTGAAATTGCCCGGCGGCAATTTTTCCACCTTGGACTGCGGATTGTTGTGCTACTTGATATACAGCAAAATGCGTAGCAAATTGACGGGCGATTTGTTTGAGCAACAACGGCTGAATCACGGATGTGACTGCTAAAGCACTACCACCTTTAAATAACAATCCTAAGGGATCAGGTTGTAACATCAGAGGCAAAGATGCTGTCGATGACATTGACTTGGCTAATTGAGCCTGTATTCTTTCTGTTAACTTTTGTTTGTCGGCTGCGGGTAATTTTTTCCAAACACGTCCTAATAAATGTAGGAAAACTTCGGCTTCTAAATCAACGGTTGCTAAATCTTGGGAATAAGCAATTTTTAAATACTTACAAACTTGAATTAGGGCTTGTCGATAAGTCACCTGACTTGTACGCCCGCGCAAAACGGTGACACCATCAGCCGCCAAATACCGAAATCTTTCTTCAAGTGCATTCAGCCAAGCCTCACGGTTTTGACTTTGTACCTCAATCGGTTCAGGTGTTTGCACATAATCGAGGGGATTATACTTGCGACTAAACAGGATTGCAGTTAAATCCTGTAATTCGTCTTCTGTAGCTAGTTCTAGGGCTGCCCTCAGTTCATCCAATTTCCCGTCCTCCACTACCGCAGCTATTATCTGTACCTTATTCTACTATTAGCAAAAAACACTTATTAGTAGTTATTTATCCATTGTGCGTTGTCTTTGGTATTTTGTGGTTTGGTTTATCTTTTGTCATTTGTCCTTTGTTCTTATATTCTTAACCAATATCTATTAACCAATAGCCAATGACAGATATTATCGTAATCGGCGCTGGAATCTCAGGTTTAGTATGTGCCCAGCAATTGAGCCAAGCTGGATATTCGGTATTAGTAGTCGAAAAATCTCGCGGTTTGGGTGGTAGAGTTGCAACTCGTCGTCTGCTGGAAGGCTCTATAGTCGATCATGGTGCTTGTTATCTCAAGTCTAAGGGCGAAATTTTAACTGAGTTAATCGAGTTACTCTGCGATAATGGTGTGCTTCAAGTTTGGGATGGTATTTTTCTGGAAAAATCAACATCCTCGCCAGAGGATAGTATCTCCATCCCGTCAACATCGCCTGCCTATATTGCGCCTGCGGGAATGAGTTCCATTGCGAAATTTCTCGCCAAGGGTTTAAATATTACTCTCAATCAACGTGTTATTGGCGTGAATTTAACTGCTGATAAGCACTGGCATTTGACTTTGGCATCTAACGATGGCAGTAGCAATTCCCCCATCACTGCTAAAGCTGTAGTCATCGCCATTCCCGCACCTCAAGCCTTAGAATTGTTGCAACCATTAGAAACAGAGCTACTTGATTCGACATTTTTTGAAAAACTGCGATCGCTCGAATTTTTCCCTAGTATTAGTGTTATGGCTGGATATCCAGTGACATCGCCACCTCTGCCCCAATGGAATGCTGTCACAATTAAAGATGATCACATCCTGGGCTGGATTGGTTTTGACAGCAGCAAGCGTTTAAACCCCACTCAGCCAATTTTTGTTGTCCAAAGTAGCGCTAATTTTGCTCAACAGCATTTGGAAACTCAAGATTTACAATCAACTGGCAAACAAATTTTACAAGCTGCTGCGGATTGTACAGAGCTACGTTGGCTTGCTTCCCCTGAATGGATACAGGTTCATCGTTGGCGTTATGCTTTCCCCCGTAATCCTTTAACCACAAGCTTTTTAGCTGTTGAGGGTGACTCTCCTTTAGTCGCTTGCGGCGATTGGTGTGGAGGTAATTTGATTCCAGGTGCTATGAATTCTGGAATTGCTGCGGCTGCTAAAATTAATACGCAACTACAACAGCGTATTTTGCCTGACAAAAAATTCTGGGAAATTCTGTTTTAGTTAGTACGTGAAGGCAGAAGTAAGAAGGCAAAAGGCAGAAGGAATAAAGCCTCTAAAATAAGCTTTTTGTCACTTTAGAATGGTTGGTTCATTTCCGCCGAACTGTATTAGTCATTTTTTGGCTTTTTTCTATTGTTATTTCTGCAACAATATTTCTGACACTCTCAAGCTGGAAAAGCCTCGATTAAATGTCATCAATCGCTTCATAATTGATGCTTCTTCAAAGCTGAACTCAGTAGTGATTTATGTTCATGATGATTTTTATGAATTTTGTCGCTAAGTAATCTGATTAAGAGAAATAATTAAGTATAGATATGGATTTTACTTCATCAGTTAAAGTTGACTGCTTCAGTGACAATATTTTTATTTAGAAGAAGTAAAACTGAAGGTAAACTTTTGTTTCAAAACTAGGATTTTGCTTAAGCAGTTGGATTAGAACAGAACCAGTTCCTAACAAAAATTAGTGGTTATTTTCACGACTACGTCAGCCTGTGCAAATAAACAAAAAGCTGAGTTTACTAGTTGAGATAGGAATATTCCAGGTTAGGTAAAATTGTGTTAGCAAAACCAATCTAACAGTCTGTCGATTTTACTAGGAATACGGCTAAAAAAGGAGTATAAAATAATGTATACGGTAGTGCGTTTCACCCCAAAATCAGTAGTCGGGGAAATTCAAAAGGTTTTGGACACATATGCTTATAACCCTTATCAAAAAGTCTTTGCGGTTCCCGACCTACGCCAAGAACTGATAGATTACGTAGTGAATAGAATACCCTGTTTTGATAGCGATTATAAATTAGATGCAGTTTGTGCAATTAATAGTAAATTGCCACGCAACCCATTAGAAGCACAGTTATACCTTCAAAGCCTCATTCATCAAGGTATCTATGCCATCATGCAAGAAAAATCTGAATGGATTAGTCTTTTGCTTTGCGATACCATTCAGCCGGGATGCGAACCTTCCCATTGGTTTGGTTAGGTAATTAATGATTTCAAAGTTAACAGTCATGAACACATACATCTTAAGTTTTTATGGGGTTAAATCCCCATTTTTTGTGATTTCCTCTCACTAGGCAAGATTGTACCCTTTAACAGTAAAATATTTATATTGATGATTAGTTAACAAAAGTTAAAATAACTGAATAGCTGAGTAATTATGGATATTCAACTTGATTTTCTCAAATATACTCAATGGTCAGGAATTGCTACATTAGCATTTGCCGCGATCGCAATTTTGGGTTTTGTGCTCAAATGGGGTATTCGCTTTCGCTTGGTGGGTACAACAGGATTTATGTTGGTGGTGACAGCTGGTTTATTTGCCTTGTCGCTAGCACCTTTGATGCGGACAGAAATTCCTGGTGCCATACACTACAGTAGAATTTACGATAACGGGGCGACACAAGTTGTGATTGCTCTACCACAAACTGTGACTCCTACACAATTAGATGCGACTCTTCGGCAAGCAGCCAGTGACTTGTATTCTTATGGGCGCTTAGGTGCTGGTGGTAATGGAAATTTAACAATTCGCGCTCGTACCGTGATTCACCCGGAAGATGGTCTTTCCGTACCTTTATTTTTAGGGCAGGTGCAACGTTCCTTATCTAGTCGTGAAGATGCGGCTATGGCGATTGAAATTTATGAAGATAAATTTGCCCAGCTAGGAAATTCTAGAGCTTCCTAGTGGTTTGCCATGACTGGGAGAGGGGGGTTAAGATTGACTTGGAGAGGGGGAGACGCGGGGACGCGGAGATTTTTATCCCTGCAAAGTTACTTTGGTGGACTATTTTTGGTGAACTAGTTATAGATAGTCATTAAAACAATTCGCAATACTCGCAGAGCGAGAAGCTAAAGCTACGCAATTCGCAATACTCGCTCCGCGAGAAGCAAGCTACGCAATTCGCAATTGCGTTTTGTGGCGGGGATTTTACCCCGATACAAAACAAGCTGTCTGTAGAGATAGGGGAATTAAACCCCCAGGCTTTGTTAAACAAGGCTTTGTTGAATCAGGGAATCATGGGGACTGACGCAAAAACATGCAACATTGACTGCGTCAGCTTTCTCGCCCGCAGCATACATAATCAAATATCCAAGCTTGTGCAAATTAGTTTTGACACAACCAAAGACTGAAGCCGGAGTGTCAGTACAGCTAATTATGGTTGCCTAGTGATTCGCCAACCCAGAATTGACGGTTGAGATTGACGCGGAGATTTTTGTCCCTTACTACCCATGCTCACTTCGGAAATCTGTATTTGAATATACAATATTTATTATTGACGAAATGAATGAGATAAAATATTTATCTTCATGATTTCGCTTTTCCCAGCGCAGATGGTGAGTTGTTAGCAATAATTGACAAAAAACTAAAAACTAACAACAAATCTTTATTAAGAGTATGCAGAAATGTTACTGTTAGTTAATTAGTTATATGCCGAATAAATTTTTAACCGAAAAGTTGTCTACTCAAACTGTTAGTTGTATATCTTTCCTTGCGGTTGCGCCGGCGAAGGTAATTCGTGGTTCTCAGATTTTGGCAACTGCTGTTGAGGACATTGCCCGTTTGGGTACACGCCCTCTAGTAATTGGTGGAAAAAATACCCTGGCTGCAATTGACACACTCTTGCAACCCCTGTTTAAAGCTAAGTCTTTGGATGTCAAAAAGACTTACTATAGTCCTGATTGTAGCGAAGAGAGTTTGCGAACTCTTCGTAGTACCTCAAAGGAACATAAAGCCGATGTCATTATCGGTGTTGGTGGTGGTAAGGCTTTGGATACAGCAAAATTAATCGCCCACCAATTGAATTTACCTGTGGTGACAGTGCCGACTTCCGGTGCAACCTGTGCAGCCTGGACAGCGCTATCGAATGTATATTCGGATGATGGGGCTTTTCTGTACGATGTTGGCTTATCCCGTTGTCCCGATTTGCTGATTTTAGATTATGATTTAGTACAGACTGCACCACAACGAACTTTAGTAGCAGGAATAGGAGATGCGATCGCTAAATGGTATGAAGCATCTGTTAGTAGTGGGAATTCGGAACAAACAATCATTATTGCCGCAGTTCAACAAGCGCGAGTATTGCGGGATATTCTCTTGCAAAAGTCGGTAGCTGCACTCCAAGAACCTGGAGGTGAGACTTGGCGCGAGGTTGTTGATGCTTCGGTGTTACTAGCTGGTGTGATTGGTGGACTTGGTGGTGCCCAGTGCCGTACTGTTGCTGCCCATGCTGTGCATAATGGATTAACGCATATTTGTGGGCATGGTGACTTAAAGAAAAGTATCCACGGTGAAAAGGTCGCTTTTGGGATTTTGGTACAGTTGCGGTTAGAGGAGATGGTACAAGGGAATCAACTCGCCAGCGCCGCCAGACAGCAACTATTGAAATTCTATACAGAAATCGGCTTGCCAAGCAGTTTAGATGATTTAGGTTTGGGTGATGCAACTCTCAAGCAGTTACAAAAAGCCGCAGAAATTGCCCTCGAACCCAAATCAGATATTCACAGATTACCATTCAAGGTGTCCCTGGAGCAGTTAATGGCAGCAATGGTGTCAACGACTGCACCAATGGAGGCGAAAGATACCATGAATCGTGTTTCTGTTCGGGGTTTGAGTGACGAGGTTGAAGGATGAGCTTAAATTGGATTAACCCAGCAGAACGTATCAAGAAATTACCTGCTTACCCGTTTGCGAGGTTGGATGAACTCAAGGCAAAGGCGAGGGAACAAGGATTAGACTTGATTGATTTGGGGATGGGAAACCCTGATGGGGCAACACCTCAACCCGTAATTGAAGCAGCAGTGAGGGCTTTGCAAAATCCTGCCAATCACGGATATCCCCCCTTTGAAGGGACTGCGAATTTTCGTCATGCCATCACAACTTGGTATCATCGACGTTATGGTGTTACTCTTGACCCCGATAGCGAGGCTTTGCCACTACTAGGTTCTAAAGAAGGGTTAGGACATTTAGCATTAGCTTACATCAATCCTGGGGATGTGGTACTAGTACCTTCACCATCATATCCCGTACATTTTCGTGGTCCCCTAATTGCTGGGGGAGATGTTTATAGTTTGCATCTGAAACCGGAAAATAACTGGTTGATTGATTTGACGGCAATTCCCGACGAAGTGGCGCGAAGAGCCAAAATTCTCTACTTTAATTATCCCAGTAACCCGACAGCAGCGATCGCACCTCGTGAATTTTTTGAGGAAATTGTTGCTTTTGCCCGTAGGTATGAGATTTTGCTCGTCCATGACCTATGTTATGCCGAATTAGCGTTTGATGGCTATCAACCAACGAGTTTATTGGAAATCCCCGGTGCTAAAGATATCGGTGTGGAGTTTCACACCATGTCAAAAACCTATAATATGGCGGGTTGGCGGGTTGGTTTTGTGGTAGGGAACCGCCAAGTTATTCAGGGTTTACGGACTTTGAAGACGAATTTGGACTATGGGATTTTTGCAGCTTTACAAGCCGCCGCCGAAACGGCATTACAACTACCCGATAGTTATTTAGTTGAGGTACAAAATCGCTACCAGACTCGCCGTGATTTCCTCATTCAAGGCTTATCACAGTTGGGTTGGGATTTACCCAAAACCCAGGCAACAATGTACTTATGGGTTCCCTGCCCATCGGGGATGAGTTCTACAGACTTTGCTTTAGATGTATTACAGAAAACAGGTGTGGTGATGACACCCGGTAATGCCTTTGGCTCTGGTGGCGAAGGGTACGTGCGTGTTAGTTTGATTGCAGATTGCGATCGCCTGGGTGAAGTATTGCGTCGTCTGCAACAAGCTGGGATTCGTTACAAATCGGAAGCCTTTGCCTAATTGCAATTGTATTAAATATTCAGATACCTACTTACGGTTAATGAAGCTCTCATCAATGCATGGGAGCTAATTTTTACTGTGTAAAAGCAACAATGCTAGTGTAATTACTGAAATAACTTTCCATAGTTTACCGGATATCCAATCAGCCAATATTGTCTTATATATGGAGAAGCGCGACTAAATAGATACATATTTAGTTTCTGTTCCACTAACTATTAAAGACATCTCAACGGATAGCTTTTAGTTGAATTTATCAACAAATAATATCAGGCTAGGGTATTATTTGCGACTGGTGGATATCAACCTAAGTAGGTAGGTTTGGTTAATTAAACATAAAACCTCAAGAGAGTGGACTGGCGAACCTCGAATAAGTCCGTATCCCCTTCGCTCCGATTGAGCTGGGCAAACCACTAGCATACAAAGGCGGAAATCAAGCTACCATCTAAAAAATGGTTGAAAAGCTTATAAAATACTCTTTCTTTCTTTTGCCTTCATATACTAGGGTGTTGCTACAGACTATTTTTCTTTTTTCTTTTTTATAGATTTTATTTTTTACTTATTTTAAACTGTGTAGAACGAGGATTTCTAATGGATAGCGCACAAGCGTATGAAAAATGCTTAAAGCGATTGACATGGGCAACTAAGAGTCTCAAATTAGAAATTCAGTCGCATCAGTTAGCGAAGATAGCTGATTTGATTGTGCAGCCAATGACGGGACCTTGGCGATATTTTCATACTCCACAGCATATATTTGAAGTGGGTGGTACTGGAAAGCCAATAGAAGTCTTAGCGGCGCTATTTCATGACTTGGTTTATCTTCAAGTCGATTTAAGCATTAACTTGAATCTGAGTTACTACATTTCCCCCTTCATTACAGAAATTAACAGCAACTTGACGATTCGCAAATCAGCACAACTGCCCCCAGATAACACATTTGCCCTCGTTGCTTCCGTATTTGGCTTTGTGCCAGGACAAATACTCAACCCCTATGCCGGGCAAAATGAATTTTTGAGTGCTTTGGTTGCCGCCAAAGTCTTGGAACCGTTTGTATTACCGCCACATATCTTGCAGATTGTCGCTTGTATTGAAGCAACGATTCCTTTTCGTGGCGAAACTAAAGATGGATTAACTGCCAGCGATCGCCTTTACAAACGTTTACAAAATACCAATATTGAATTTAATTTGGGATTGACTGACGCAGAAATTGTGGAAACTGTCAAAGCCAGTGTGCGGATGGCAAATCGTGATGTCAGTAGTTTTGCCCATCCCCAAGCCGCAGAATTTTTGGCAAATACTTGGAATTTATTGCCGGAAACTAACCACAACCTGAGTACAATGGGTGCTTATACGGTTGGTGATTACCGCAGTGCTATCCAAACCATCGAAGGCTTTATGAGTTCCCTCGATCCCCAGTTGATTTTTCATCAGTTTCGTGGCGAACCGGATAATTGTAGTTACGAGCTATTGTACAAACGTGCCAGTCGCAACCTCAAAATTGCTCAACTATATTTACAATCTAAACTAGTGACGATCGCTTTAATTGAAGCCATGTCATTAACTATTGGTGTGGATATTCCCCTTACCATCATGATGGGGGAAATTCCCCTGCGTGGTTTTACCTTTATGCCCCTGGAACATTTCCTGCCGGAAGTTGACAATCCCTATTCACCGAGAACCGATATCGAAAAAGAAGTATTCGACTTACTGACTATCGGACGTGCCAAAAGTATCCATAGCGATTTACAGCACTCACCAATTGCCACATTTATTGTTAAATCCATCGGCTTCGAGGCAATTTACCACCAGTGCGATCGCAGCAAACAATTTTTTCAAGATAATATTTCTTCAGAGGAATTTATTGGCGGTTTTTCCCCTCCCCTCGTCGAAAATATTATTGATGCTTTGCTACAGTTGTTTGAAAGCCGCAAAACAGCAATGGGTCGTTGTTACAGCATTACCCGTACTACAAACTCAAATTGTCAAGTGCAATTGTCCTAGCTATTTTCCCAAAAATGATCCCATAATCGAAATAGAAACATATAAGTAAAATAAATAATAAGTATCAATGTCAACTCCCAGTGTCGTAGCTCCCAATCATATCGCGTCCAGTTTTCATGCATTGTCAGACCCTTTACGAATTCGGGTTTTGGAGCTATTACGACAACAGGAACAATGTGTTTGCGATTTATGTTCAGCTTTAGATGTCACCCAATCCAAGCTATCTTTCCACCTCAAAATCCTCAAGGAAGCTGGTTTTGTGGATTCCCGTCACCAAGGACGCTGGATTTACTACAGCCTAAATCAGGCTCAATTTACGATTATAGCAGAGTATTTGACTGATTTTAGCCGGATTCGCGATATCTTGCCTGCTCCTTGCTGCAAGGATTAACTTGATATCACAGGGCAATGATTTGATGAAATGCCAACATCATCCGACAATTAGGAATCATGTAAAACTAAGTAGTGCAAGCGTCTCGCTTGCTATTTCCCAAAGGTGGGCAAGACTTCGGACGTTCGGCGAAGCTCAGTCGAGCCGCGTGAGGGCTACTTCGGTAAAGCTCCCTTCTCCTGTTGGAGACGCACTCGCGTTCGACAAGCTCAGGGCATCGCAGTACAAGTCAGTCCTTCGACAAGGCTCAGGAACCATCGAACGCTGCCCACACTACTTGTTCAATTTATTTTTACACGACCACTTAGGCAACGCCCCAGAAGCCTGAGAATCATTTAGCCGATTTCGTAACATTTGTACATTGCTTTATCCATCAATTTTTTTTGATGTTTTTCCACATCTGATAGTATTATGACAATTGACATATCAATTTTTTTTGAAATGAGATGTGTATAGTTTTAATATAAGTCATACAGGTGAAGTCCATGAACGTAAGGGTCATGAAACAGGCGATCGCGTTTGGGCTATTAGCGCTGACAGCTAGTTGTACAGCTACGCCCAAATCATCAACAGTACCTTCAGATGCCAACCAGTCACAATCAGTGAAAGAAGTTGCAGCATCTGAAAGTCTGACAATTGTCAAGGTTGATGGTTCGAGTACAGTATTTCCAATTACACAAGCAGTTGCCAAAGAATTTCAAGCGAAATCGAACAAAAAAGCACAGGTAGAGTTGAAGGTTTCCGGTACTAGCGGCGGATTTGACAAATTCTGTACTGGTGAAACTGATATTAATAATGCCTCACGTCCAATCACTAAAAAAGAGATGGAGGTATGTCGTCAAAATGGGATTGGATATATAGAACTTCCGGTCGCATTTGATGCTTTAAGTGTGGTCGTAAATCCGCAGAATACATGGGCAGAAGATATTACTGTCGAAGAGTTGAAGAAGATTTGGGAACCTGCTGCTGAAGGTAAAATTAAGAACTGGAATCAAGTACGTGCATCCTATCCCAATCAACCTCTGAATTTATACGGTGCTGGGAAAAAATCAGGTACTTTCGACTACTTTACTGAAGCGATCGTGGGCAAAGCCCAATCTAGCCGCAATGACTATAAAGGCAGCGAAAATGATGACGAGTTAGTTAGAGGCATCATTGCCGATAAAGGGGCGTTGGGTTACTTTGGTTACGCTTATTACCAGGAAAGTCAAGGCAAATTGAAGGCTTTGGGTATCGATGGCGGTAAGGGTGTAGTCTTACCATCGCTGCAAACCGTCGAAAAAGCCCAGTATCAACCACTTTCCCGACCTTTGTTTGTGTATGTCAATCCCTGGTCGAAGAAGAAGGAAGCTGTTTACGAATTTGCCAACTTCTACATCAAACAAGCACCGAAAGCAGCCAGCGCCGTCGGTTACGTACCCTTACCAGAAGAAGCATACCAAATCAACCAAGTTCACTTAAATAACGGCAAAGTAGGCACTGTGTTTGCTGGAGAAGCAAAATTTGATTTGACTATTAGCGCATTGTTGCGAAAACAAAAGCAATTTTAGCAGTCGTAAATTTAAATATTAGCAAGAAGGTGGCTACATCAATGAGTATTCGTGTTGGTATCAATGGATTTGGCAGAATCGGTAGACTAGCTTTGCGGGCAGCATGGGGATGGTCAGAATTAGAGTTTGTGCATATTAACGAAGTTAAAGGTGGAGCCATCACAGCAGCCCATTTACTCAAATTTGACTCCGTTCACGGACGTTGGGCACCGGAAGTAGAAGCCCAAGGCGATCGCATTTGCATTGATGGAAAAAGCGCGCTGAGTTTTAGTGAGTATTCGCAACCAGGTGAAGTTCCTTGGGAAGATTTGGGTGTGGATGTGGTGCTGGAATGCTCTGGTAAGTTTCGGACGACAGCAACCCTCGATCCCTATTTTAAGCGGGGAGTGGAGAAGGTAATTGTGGCTGCTCCGGTGAAGGAAGGAGCGCTAAATATTGTCATGGGAGTTAATGATCATCTTTATCAGCCGGAACAACATCATCTCCTCACTGCCGCCTCTTGTACGACAAATTGTTTAGCTCCAGTGGTGAAGGTAATTCATGAAGGTTTGGGGATTAAACATGGCATCATTACCACGGTTCATGACAATACCAACACCCAAACTATTGTCGATGCACCTCACAAAGATTTACGTCGAGCCAGAGCCACTAGTTTGTCTTTGATTCCCACTACCACAGGTTCGGCAACAGCAATTGGCTTAATTTATCCGGAATTGAATGGTAAGCTCAACGGCTTGGCTGTGCGAGTACCTTTGCTCAATGCTTCCTTAACAGATTGTGTCTTTGAAGTTGTCAGACCAACTACTGTAGAAGAAGTGAATGGGTTGCTGAAAGCAGCCTCCGAACAAGCACCGCTTCAAGGAATTTTGGGGTATGAGGAGCGTCCTTTAGTTTCTATCGATTACAAAGATGATCCTCGTTCTTCTATTATTGATGCTCTTTCGACAATGGTTGTGGATGAAACGCAGGTGAAAATCCTTGCCTGGTATGACAATGAGTGGGGTTATGCCAACCGGATGGTAGAACTGGCTCGTAAGGTGGCTTTAAGTCTGAAGTCGGCTTGAGATGCTCTTTCATCCCCCAATTCTGAGTCTTTGCGTAAATTAGTGGCGAATTGAAAGGCAAAATTTGACCTTACTAATTCCCTGTCTGAATTTGCGCCCCCATCTCCCCATCTCCGCGTCCCCGCCCCCCCCCATCTCCCTTCATCATCTTTTTGGAGAATTGAAACTACTCATGAGTTCCACAACTGCTTCTAGTGCCAATTTTAAGAATTATATTCTGGTGACACTAGCTTATTGGGGATTTACTATCACTGATGGTGCCCTGCGAATGCTGGTGTTGCTCTATTTCAACAACATTGGTTATACTCCCATCCAAATTGCTTCTTTGTTCCTGTTCTACGAAGTTTTCGGCATCATCACCAACTTTCTTGGTGGCTGGATTGGTTCTCAATTTGGGCTGAAAATAACTCTTTATACTGGCATTGGACTACAGATTTTTTCTCTAGTCATGCTCTCTTGGTTAAATCCTGGTTGGGCACAGTGGATGGCTGTAACTTACGTCATGGTGGCGCAGGCATTTTCTGGGATTGCCAAAGACTTAACCAAAATGAGTACCAAAAGTGCCATTCGCTTAGTTGTACCCCAAGATGCCCAATCTTCCCTGTTTAAATGGGTGGCAATTCTCACAGGTTCCAAAAATGCCCTCAAGGGAGTTGGTTTTTTTGTTGGTAGCGCCTTGCTGGGTGGATTTGGCTTTATTAATTCCCTGTGGATTATGGCTATTGGACTATTCTTGATTATGTTCACGGGGATGTTATTACCCAAGGGAATGGGCAAAATCAAGAAAAAAGTCAAGTTTAGTCAACTATTTTCTAAGAGTGAAGAAATTAATATTCTCTCGGCGGCACGATTCTTTCTATTTGGTTCGAGAGATGTATGGTTTGTTGTAGCTCTGCCAGTATTTTTACGTAGTGCATTGGGCTGGTCATTTTATCAAGTAGGTGGATTCCTCGCCTGCTGGGTAATTGGTTATGGTATCATCCAATCCCTAGCACCAACATTGATTAAGCGATTTGGTTCCGGTCGTCCACCGCAAGCAAACACCGTTCAGTTTTGGACATTTACTTTAACAATAGTACCAGCTGCGATCGCGATCGCGCTGCAATTAGGTATACCAGGTAATCTAGTCATAGTTGCTGGTTTAATGCTGTTTGGTGTCGTATTTGCCTTCAATTCCGCAGTTCACTCATATTTAGTGCTGGCTTTTACCGATGATGACAAAGTCGCACTCAATGTTGGTTTTTATTACATGGCAAATTCTGGTGGTCGATTAGCTGGTACAGTTTTGTCAGGTTTAATTTATCAGTTTTGTGGCTTAATCGGCTGTTTATGGACATCGATGTTTTTTGTCCTGGCGGCAGCTTTAGTTACTTTAAAACTACCAAACCCAAAACCAAGTAAAAATATAGCTTGGAAAGCTGGGGATGGAGATTAACAAACGAAGGTTGTCAGCTAAAATTTCCACCTTCCATCTTCAGAGTCAGCATTAATTATGAATACAAATCAACCAATCAAAAAAACACCAGCAGCTGCGGGCAGTAACCTGAGCTTTTTTGAAAGATATCTCACAGTCTGGGTATTTTTGTGCATCTTTGCTGGTATCACCTTGGGAAAATTATTTCCTGGGGTAGCCTTAGCATTAGATGCGATGAGTGTATATCAAGTCTCAATTCCCATTGCTATTTGCTTATTTTTCATGATGTATCCCATCATGGTAAAAATTGATTTCACTCAAGCTAAAAATGCCCTCAGAACTCCAAAACCAGTAATTTTAACGCTAGTTGTGAATTGGTTAATCAAACCTTTCACAATGGTTGTAATTGCTAAATTTTTCTTGGGGTGGTTATTTCGTTCTTTTATCATAGAGACAGAAATAATTCGTGGTGTGGAAGTTTCTCTGACAAATTCCTACATCGCCGGGACAATATTATTAGGAATTGCACCTTGTACGGCAATGGTGTTGATGTGGGGTTATCTTTCCTACGGTAACCAAGGACATACTTTAGTAATGGTTGCAGTCAATTCCCTGGCAATGTTATTTTTATATGCACCTTTAGGAAGATGGTTATTAGCTGCGAATGATTTGGTTGTACCTTGGCAAACCATTGTTCTATCTGTATTAATTTATGTGGGATTGCCTTTAATCGCAGGCATGTACAGTCGTTATTGGATTTTTCAACACAAAGGGAAAGAGTGGTTTGAACGGAAATTTTTAAAATATCTAAATCCGGTGGCAACCAGCGCCCTATTAATTACCCTAGTCCTGTTATTTGCATTTAAAGGTGAGCTAATAGTCAAGAATCCGTTACATATTTTATTGATTGCTGTACCGTTATTTCTACAGACAAATTTTATTTTTTTAATTAGTTACGTAGCCGCATTAAAATTGAACTTATCTTACGAAGATGCAGCACCAGCAGCATTAATTGGAGCTAGTAATCACTTTGAGGTAGCGATCGCAACTGCTGTGATGTTGTTTGGCTTAAATTCTGGTGCAGCACTGGCTACAGTTGTAGGGGTTTTAATCGAAGTCCCTGTAATGTTGATGCTGGTGGAGTTTTGTAAACGTACAGCCGCATGGTTTCCCCGGGAACCGGAAAAAGCAACTTTACGTGACCCACGCTGTGTTAGTTATTTTGAGTAGTTAGGTGCAATATTAATTGCTGACACCATGAAAAAAGTAATGTTTGTCTGTAAAAAAAAATTCTCGGCGATCGCAGATGGCTGAGGCTTTTACCCGTATCTTAAGTGAAGGTAAAATTGCAGTCACAAGCGCAGGTTTGGAAGCCAGTCATGTAGATGCGATCGCAGTTGAAGTCATGTCAGAAATTGGTATTGATATTAGCAATCAAAGTTCTAAAGCCCTCAGGGAATTTAATCCTCAAGACTACAATGTTGTCATTTCTTTGTGTGGTTGTGGTGCCAATTTACCCGAAGCTTGGGTTCTCAGAGAGGTATTTGAAGACTGGCAACTTCCAGACCCAGAGGGTGAATCAATTGATACATTTCGTGTGGTTCGAGAGCAAGTAAAAGAACGAGTGATAAAATTAATTGCAGCACTCAGCGAAAGTGTAGAAACGTTAAGGGTTCAAGAATAAGCTGTGGCGCATTTAATTTGTATATGAGACGCGGGCTTTCCGTCCCCGGAGTTTTCCGTGAAGAACATCTCCCCGGAAACTCCTCTCCGCACTAGAATTATTTTGGGTTTTTGACTTATATGATTTAGCTGCACATCAGCTGATCTACTTATCTATGAGCTTGATCATCCATAAAGATTGTGTTTGAAAACCAAGTTGATTATATAAGTTCAGTGCAGGTAGATTGTTAGTAAATACTTGCAGTCCAATTTGTTGATCACCGCGTTTTTTTGCCCAGGTTTCCGCATACTGTATCAATGCCTTACCAACTCCTCGTCTGCGGTGTTCGGGAAGAACGTAGAGTAAAAATAAATGGGCATGGCGCAAACCTGTTATTTGGTTGATCGCATTTCCCATCCATAGACAAGCAATTGGAGAGGGAAAATCACCTACCTCTTCTCCGACAAAATTAACCCACCACAGGGGTGTGTCATTAGATAAATATTGCTCAACTGTTTGCAAGAGATGGGAAAAATCTTGGTTCGGAAAAATATCCTCATAGGTTCTCTTCATAAACTGGAAAAGTAAACCTCGATCTGAAGTCGAGCCTTGAACAATATGATAACCAGGTATTAAAACAGTCAAAATAGTCTAGGGAAACTCATCTATATCAAACTTCGCATAAAATCCTCGTAAAAAATATCCTTCGGGAAATTTTCCGAAGGATTGATGAAATATTAAAATTCTTCTCCCCAAAATTGGGTGGCAATTAGTTAAAACGATGCCAAAGAAGTGGGAATCAGGTTTGAAGCCGGCATAATCAAGCCGATACCACTGTCAACGGGTGCGGGTGCTGCCATATCAGCAGGTAAAAAAATGCGGGCACTAGTTGCGACTAAAGCGATAAAAAAGATGATAACAACAAGCAAGGGTGCAATATATTGACGAAAAATAGCCATGATTTATGTTTTAGGAAAGTAGCGCGATCGCAATTAAGTTGAATTTTTGTTAATGACACTGAATTTATTTTAGCGGAATTGGTATTGGGCATTGTGGAATCGTCAAAGACAAATCACTCTACCCATTACCAATTAACCATTCACCATAACTAAATTAACGGCGATCGCGTTCAATATCAGCAATCACTCTTTCCCAATACCAATTTTCTGGCATGTCGGGATAGGTTCGCTTTGCTTGTTCGACGAGACGACTAGCTCCTTCAATATCTCCTGATAGTAAATTTATGAGTCGGTTTTTTAGTTGAGTATTGGGTGCAATTTCTTCATCATTATTGATACTGCTATATCCGTTAGGAGGCTGAATGCGTCCTCTATTTTTTGGTTTTTGCTGTTTGCGAAATTCCCAAAATAATACGTAGTAAAGGGTGGCGAATATCACAATCAAGCTAAATGTTCCCAGAAAGGTGACGAGATTAAGCACCAAAGTACCGCGAACCAACTGCGAGAGAACGTAGCCTAATAAAGTTCCTGTAAATAAAAGGATAATTGTAGAAATTGTAATAACAACTTTTTGCCCCATATACTAAATTTCCTTATCTTCAAGCCCAGGTCTGGGTATTCTTACTGTTTGGGCATTCCAAGGGGCAACAAATGGTAGTAGTAATAGTCCAGGAATAGCGGCGACAATGGTTAATAAAAAGAATGTTGACCAACCTGTTGCTTTTGCCCATTCACCAGCCGGTGCAGAAAGTACATCACGACTAATCGCCATTAAACTCGAAAATAAAGCAAATTGCGTGGTCGTAAAGCGATGATTACACAAGCTCATCAAAAATGCCACCATTACCACTGTCACGAGTCCAGCACAAAAGTTTTCGATGCTGATGGCAATAAAGAGGACGGAAAGGTTTTTTCCGGCGATCGCAACGGCATAATATCCGAGGTTGCTCATGAGTTGCAGCAGTCCAAATATCCATAGACTACGATTCACCCCTACTTTTGTCATTACTATCCCACCAGTCAGCACACCAAATGTAGTAGGTACTAATCCCACCAAAAACATTCCCGCAAGATCAGTTTTTGTGAATCCAGTTTGGAGGAAAAATGGAGTGCTAGTAATGCCAACAAGGGAATCACCCAGTCTATAAAGGAAAATGAATGCGAGGATAGTGCAGCCCAATGGTAATCCGACACGCAGGAAAAATTCTTTAAAAGGTAAGAATATTGCTTCTTGTAAGTTTTGCGGAGGTCGGTTGGCGAGGTTTTCTAATCCTTCTGCTGGCATTAACAATGATGTGACAATCCACGCGACAAGTAATGCTGCTAAAAACCAGTTGAAATGTTTTAGTTCGATTTTTTCGTCAAATACACTCCACAGCAAACCTGTTACTAATCCAGTGATGGACACAAGGAAAATTACATCTTTGCCAGATAATGGTGCAGGTTTGGACAATGGCTGCGGTAGTTGAGGTTCCCTGGGTGCCCAAACTGTTACGAATACACTTACTAGCATTAATCCTGCCATCAGGAAATAAATTATGTTCCACCCCACTCCTCTATCAGCTAGAAACAAGGCTAAAGGGAGTGCGGCAAATAAAGCCAGACGATAGCCTAAAACCCACACCGATGCACCTGGTTGAGCTTCTTCCGGTTCCAGGACATCAGTACGGTAAGCATCCCCGACAATATCTTGGGTTGCGCTCAAAAATGTAATTGCTAAACAGCTGATTGCCAGGATTTGTAAAGTTGAGTTATCTTGCGATGGTTGTTGGAAAGCGAGTGAGGCGATCGCAATTACTAAGCCGATTTGGGTAATTACTAACCAACCCCTTCTTAATCCTAAAACTGGCGGTGTAAACCTGTCTAATAGTGGCGACCACAGAAATTTGAGGGAATATGGTAAACCAAGTAAACTAAATAAGGTAATTTGGGCAATGTCAACGTTGGCATCTTGTAACCACGGTTGTAATGTCCGAGTTGTTAAAAATAAGGGCAATCCTGATGCAAATCCCAGTAATAATAATGCGCCCATTTTGCGGCTTTGAAATGCCCGTCGCAAGGCTTGAATATCTTTCACTATGTTAGTTTTCTCCTCAATGATGGATAAAAAAATACCAAAAATTTTAGTTATCTTGCCATATTTATGGTGTAATGTCAGGTATTGCTTGGAAAAGGTTCAAGGTTTTAGTTTTAACTTGACCTCTAAGTAGTTGCTTGTTTTCGCAACTTCTGCAAGCAATTATCAGCTTATTTTCATAAAAATTATTAATTCCAAAAATATTATGCTTTTAGCAATAAAGGCGATCGCAAAAAAACCTAAATCTATCAACAATCTGTCAGTGATTCCCTATTCCTGGTAATTTATTTATGTGGCGTTATCACAGGAGTTGGGGAGTATGTTTCGTTACTTAGCAAAGTGGTTATTCTTGTGGGTAGTAATTGTTGGAACTGTGTTTTTGTCACCAGATATTGTCAACGCACTACCAAATCAATCACAAGCCAACATCACCCCTGCTGCAAACAATACTAGAGTTATGGAACTGACTCCACGTCAACGTCAGATGATGCAAGCAGTAAATCAAGGACGTAACCGTGCTATTAGTAAAGTCTTAGAAGAGTCGCAACAAAAGAAACTGATCAAGTTATTGCGTGGGGGAGATAGTTTAAACCAAGCCGTTGATAAACTCAAATTATCTTCCGAACAAAGCGAAATGATTCAGGCAATTATCCAGCTATATTATCTGAAAATGAAAGCTGTCACTGTCAATTTTTGATCAGGAAATTGGGAAATATTCTCCTCTCATACCAATTCACAATGCTCCCTGCGGGAGAGCTAACGCTAACGCAATACTCGCAGAGCGAGAAGCTAAAGCTACGCAATACTCGCTCCGCGAGAAGCAAGCTACGCAATGCTTCCTTCGGAAGAGCTTCGCTAACGCAATTAAAAAACTTAGATGCAGCAAAGCTTTCAGGATTTACATCTGTATCAGATTTTTCGTGAAATGGTATCAAGTGATGACATCTAACAATCTCTCAACATTATTGGCAAAATTAAGGGTGCAAATATATAGTTTGCACCCTAAAATGAATTTTTATTAGCATGAAATAAACGGGATTTTATCCACGTCGCCAGACTTTCACATTGCCTTCGGCACTTGCACTCGCAAGCATATTACCATCAGGACTAAATGTTAGGTATTTCACGCTTGATATATGTCCGGAGAGGGTAGCAATTTCTTCTCCAGTTTGCAGGTTCCAGAGTTTCACTGTCTTATCTGCACTGGCACTGGCGAGAATGGTGCTGTCTTGATTAATTGCCACACAATTGACTTCATCCCCATGACCAACTATAGCTCCAATAAATTCTGCGGTTTGCCAATTCCACAACTTAATTTTGCCATCAGCACAACTACAGATTAATAGTCTTTCATCGGGGCTAAATGCTACGGAAAAAACTGGAGAATGGGCATTGATGGTGGCAATTTCAGTTTTCGAGTGGAGATTCCAGAGTTTGATAGTTTCGTCATAGCTACCGCTTGCTAAAATCGCTCCATTCGGACTGATAGCGAGGCTATTTACCCAGTCATGGTGCTGAACAAAAGTTGCGGTAGCTTGTGTATCTTCAGTATGCCAAATTTGGATTGTTTTACCGCGATCGCCACTGATAAAGTTTTTATTATCTGCACCAAATGTGAGAGCATTGACTGCGTAGGCGTGGGGAACAAATTCACGAATTTGTTTACCTGTAGATACATTCCACATCTCAATGCGCTGACTCAAACCACTACTGATTAGGGTTTTACCATCTGGACTAAAGGCAAGTGTTTTTAAAACACCAGAGTCGCGCTTGAGGGTACGAATTATTTCCCCTGTTTCTAAATCAAACAATTTGATGTAGATACTGCCAACAGCAAGTATTTTTCCATCCGGACTGAATGCTAATGCTTGTGAATTTCTAGTTAAAGTATGAACGCATTCCCAAATTTCTGGCTTGGCAAATGAGGTATTTTTATTTACAGAACCAACGGGAATATTAACTAATTTCAAAGCAGATGCGTAATCTAAATATTGCTGTACAGATGAGCTTAATAATGCGCTCTTACCTGAAACTTCCCCTAAAGAAACTCGATAATCAGCGATCGCTTGGGCAACGCTTGCAGATAAAGCGGAATCAGCAGAAGTTGAATTTGATATGCGTGATGGTAAAAACATAGTCCCTTAGAAATACGTTAGATTGCGATTTTTTAAACAGTCATTCACGGATTGCCACTATAATTTCAGAACAGTAAACACCAAAACAATTACCTATTCTGAGAGAAGCAGAGATAAAATTACGTTGTACCTCTAAATGAAGTACACAAAACAACGTCTTAATTTAGGCGCTAATTTTGAGAGCGATCGCGTTAAATATACCCAGATTGAATACACTAAAAAAATACACGCGATAGACCGGGATATCCTCACTTAAAACTTGTATATTTCTCGACTTCCCAGGTTTTTACAGTCAGGCGGAAACAATAAAAGTTAAAAATTTAGAATGAAAATTGTTTTTCCTTAACCTTTATCTCACTGCCCTTTAACTTTATTGTCAAGTTTCCAGACTAAAAGTAAAGATAAATTAATAAAATGTTAATGATTAAAATTAGAAATTGATAACTTTGCTGTGAATAATTGGCAATTAGCAAACAATCGGTTAAGTGTTAGCAAAAATACCAACAAATCACAATTAACCACTAACACCAAGGAACTAACAATCAACAACCTCCCTACAATTAACTTTTCACACTTTCTTCTCACGAACTGTTAGTCTTGATACGGTTTCTTTAGCCAAATTAGTCTATTACTTTTAATAATCAGTAGTATTAATACTTACGATATGGGAGTAATTAACTTTATTTTTGACAAACAATTCTGGCTTTACCTAAATATTTTCCAGGAACAAGCAAGAATAAAAGAAACACTTACGCACTCATTTCCCCTAATTTCTAGCTTGCAGAACGTAATACTGTCACTAGTAGTTATACTGAAGAAGACTAATTTAGATATATTGCTAATTGTAAAGGATTTTAAAGTAATAAGATAGTCCCTATAGGGGTTAATTTTAATATTTACAGAGACTGGGAGCAAACACAAAATCGGTGATGACGGAGCAATAGAAGAATATTTGACTTTTTCTCGCTGCGTTTCTGACTCCTCCACTTCACCCTATAATTAATCTTTGCCCCAACTTTAGTTGATTAAAACCATGTCGGACGATATCCGTGCCACGAGGCTAGAGAAAGCAGAACAATTCAGACAACTAGGAATAAATCCCTATGCTTACCACTGGGAGTCTACCCATCACACCGTACAATTACAAGAGAAATTTGCAGATTTACCTAGTGGTGAAGAAGTAGATATTAACGTTGCCGTTGCCGGACGAGTAATGGCAAGAAGATTTATGGGTAAGCTAGCTTTTTGTACCCTGGAAGACGAAACGGGTAAAATTCAGCTTTATCTAGAAAAAAAAGCCATAGAAGAAGGCATGGCAGGTACATTTGAAAATGCCTTTAAAACAATTGAAAAACTCATAGATGTCGGTGACATTATTGGCGTAAAAGGTAATATTAAACGAACTCAAAAAGGCGAATTATCGGTTTTTGTCAAACAATTTTTTATTCTTACGAAATCTCTTTTACCATTACCTGATAAATGGCATGGCTTAACTGATGTTGCCAAACGCTACCGTCAACGTTACGTGGATTTAATTGTTAACCCAGAAGTCCGGCAGACGTTTCGCCGTCGTGCCCAAATTACGGCAGGTATACGACGTTACTTAGAAGAAAGAGATTTTTTGGAGATTGAAACACCTGTATTGCAATCAGAAGCGGGTGGTGCAGATGCACGTCCATTTATTACTTTCCACAATACGTTAGATATTCAGTTGTATTTACGTATTGCCACGGAATTGCACTTGAAGCGATTAATTGTTGGTGGCTTTGAGAAAGTATTTGAAATGGGGCGTATTTTTCGGAATGAGGGAATCTCAACTCGCCACAATCCTGAATTTACATCAATTGAAGTGTACCAAGCATATGCCGATTACCACGACATGATGGATTTAACGGAGGGGATTATTACCACCGTTGCTAAGGATGTGATTGGAGAATTGCAGATTACTTACCAAGGGGAAGAGGTGAATTTAACACCACCTTGGCGAAGAGTGACAATGCATGATTTGGTGAAAGAGTCTACAGGCTTAGATTTTGCAACATTTAGCACTGTGGAAGAGGCAAAAGTTGCCTGCAAAAATGCAGATATTCCTGGTGTTGATGAATGCAATTCACTAGGCAAGTTATTAGTTTTGGCTTTTGAAGAAAAAGTAGAAACGACCTTAATTCAGCCGACATTTGTCATCGATTACCCGGTTGAAAATTCACCTTTAGCCAAACCCCATCGCCACAAACCGGGATTAGTAGAGCGGTTTGAGTTATTTATTGTCGGAAGGGAAACAGCCAATAGTTTCTCCGAGTTAACCGATCCGATCGATCAACGCCAGCGTTTGGAAGCCCAAGCAGAACGTAAAGCTGCGGGTGATTTGGAAGCCCAGGGTGTTGATGAAGACTTTTTAACAGCCCTAGAATATGGGATGCCACCGACAGGAGGATTGGGTATTGGTATTGATAGATTGGTAATGTTACTCTGCGATTGTGCCAGCATTCGAGATGCGATCGCATTTCCATTACTGAAGCCAGAGAAATCAGACGAAAAACCCGAAGTAGAAGCATAAATAAGAGTTTAGAAATTAGAAGTCAGAAGTCAGAAGTCAGAATAAATCAAGCACTGACAGCTGATAACTGACTTCTTAAACCCCGTTTCCAGATAAAATCCTCAAGAGAAACAAATTCTCTAAGGAATAGTAATTTTGCAGGCACAAGAGATAAAACAGAGACTTCAATCACTCCTACAGGAAGCATCTATCATTGACCCCAACTTAGCGAAAAGGTTAGGGGAAATCAATCGTTGGGTAAAAAATGTCAAACCAGGTTTACTAACAGCAAAACCTTTCCTCAGTTTATTTTTATTACAAATCATTCTTGATGCTGATGCTTGGCTAAAATTCAAAACTTTAGCATCAGTAGAAGAGCAACAAGCAGCAATTAATGCCTTAAATCCAACTGTGAGGTATTGGTACAGCGATTTATTTCCCAAATGGTTAAGCGAACATGACCCCAAATTTTACATTTGGAAACAAAAACTCATGGCTGGAGAGTTCAGTCATCAAGATCAAAATTTAATCAAATCTATTGCTCATAACATGAATCAGCGTAATGCCGGAATTGTGCAGCGCTATATTGCAGACCTATCAATGGCAACTGATATAATTATTAGTAGCCAGCAAGAGAAGCCTTTATGTATCCAGCTTACCAGTCTCGCAGACGAATATTCCCAGCAAAAGGTAGATGATTGGAAAATGAGTTTGCGTTTTTGGGGGGTAGAGAGAGGATTATTTTTAAGTTACAACCCGAATGTCGATGATTTTGTGAATCGAATAGTCAATATTTCCCTACATAACAGTGATCATCTGCATAATGGTATTTATTTAAAATTTAATGTCTAGAAGCTCTGAAATTGAACATCCAACATTTAAAATATAAGCCTTGGTTATTTTCACTATTGGGTTTGATAGTCATATTCTTGACAATACTTATTTACAAATCACAGGTATTATGGTAGAAGAAACCAGCGATCGCCAACACAGAATCGAAAAGTTTTTAAATGCCGTAGAAGCTGCTCAAAAATTACAAGACGATATCATGACACATGGCTTGGATGCGGCTTATTTATATTACCAAGATATTGATAGTAGTTGGCTCGAAAATTGGGATGAAAATGAGGATAAAAGTATTTTAGAATCGATTTTAATGTTCCTAGAAAGTGATGATGAAGTTGCGGAAAGGTTCAGGGAACAGTTAATCAGTTCTAATACAGAAAATACAAATCAATTGGGAAAACTACCAGAAATTGCTATTGAATTGGAAAAATCTTTAACAGCTTCTTCACAGGAAACAGAAAGACTTTTTGCGACTAAAGATGTATTAATTTCTCATTTAAGTTCTAAGTTAAATCTGATTGAGAATAATACAATGAGCTTATTTGACTTAGCAAAAGAATTAATAGAAAAACTAGAACATATTGTTATTCAAAATAATGCAGAGCAATCTTAAAAAACTCATAAAACCTGCTTACTTATTAGGGAGATAAGTAGCTCGGTGTTAAAAATTGTCGTTATGACAAGGCAGAGGGCAGAAGGCAGAAGGGAAGAGGGTTTTATACCAATTTGCAATTTGCAATTCGCAATTCGCAATACTCGCAGAGCGAGAAGCTAAAGCTACGCAATACTCGCTCCGCGAGAAGCAAGCTACGCAATGCTTCCTTCGGAAGAGCTTCGCTAACGCAATTAAAAAACTTAGATGCAGCAAAGCTTTCAGGATTTACATCTGTATCAGATTTTTCGTGAAATGGTATTAGGTAACTTTACTTTTCGTTATATACTACTCTGCGAGAAGCCGCTCCGCGTCTACGGTTTATTTGCACCGTTCTACTTAGTGAAAACATAAATTGTTAGAGATTTTATATTTATCAATTCTATATATAAACACTGAGATACAAGTGCATATACATACGTTAGGAAACAAAAACTTTTGGTCATTTGCATCAAAACTTTAATTATCAAAAATAAAGCTTCTTCATGAGCTTGAAACTTGTAGTGGGTATTTGCAACATTCATTATCATGAGAATTTTAGTTGATAACTGCCTGTAAACCTTGATTTTCAAGACAAATTTTGGACTTTCATGAGAAGTTCAATACCTATCAAATCAGCAAAGTAAAAAGTGAATTCATTAATTGCTCAGTCGTTAATTTAGATATTTTTTCTTGCCCACAATACAGAATAAATTATCAACAGAATTATAATCCCTTAATTCATGTACCTAAGTAGTTTTCCATTTAGGTAATTTTTGTCATCCAAATTTAAAAATCAATTAAAAATCAATTAAAAATTCGTATTTTTACATAAATCTCCGTCAGATAAAAATCCGAATCATCCCCCATGTCGGCGAATAAAAACATCGTTTACAGTCGAAAAGACAAAAAATACTTTTCTTACATGCTGCTTCGATTATTTATAATTTCTTTCTGTTGGTTTGCAGTTACCGGATGCTCTGCAAATGCCCAACAAAAAATTATCTCAAATATCAATAGTTACCAGGCTGAGCAAAATCTAAATATCCCTAAAGATAAGTTAGCAAATCCAGCCTTAAATCAACAGGCAAAAATTATTAACTCAAAAATATCTGACTTGGATACCAATAGAAATTTATCCAGTTCTGCTAATGCAAATAACTTTTTTGAGAGTAAAGGTAATGCTAAATCAAAGAAAGTATCTGTTGGAGCAGGTGGAGCTATTAGAAGTTACATGACTCTCATACCCACAGAAAAAAGTAATCAGTTGGGAAATCCCCTATACGAACTGCGTTTATTTGCTAACGGGCAGCAAGTTGCTTCCTACATGACTGTATCTGGTAGGGCACATACCCAAACCAGAGATCGAAATCGTTCGGGAACAGAAGCTCCATTACCAGATGGAAGATACAAAATAGCCAAAAGTGTAATTCGTGGCACTATTCCAGAAGCAGGCGATCGCTTTTTGGGATTACAGCCAACATTCCGTACAGGACGTACAGATTTGGGTATCCATTACGACCCATCATTTAATCTGAATAACAATGAAGATGGAACATCTGGATGTATTGCTCTCACTAACCGTGAAGAATTAACTCAAGTGCTGAATTTTGTCCGTACTTATAAGCCTCAATTCCTTGAGGTTTCTATTCGCTAAAGGTTTTGCCCAAAACCTTTATTTATAGGCATGAATGTAGATGTAGAGATGTGATTTAATCGCATTTCTACAAACCTAATTAGAAGTGTAGAAATTAGACCAAATATTAAAAATTTATCAATAGTCTCTAGATAATCTGCTGAAAATATGATAAATCAGTATTACCAAAATGAATACTATAGGCAATATTCAAGTGTTCAAGAGTTTCCACTAACCAAATAATACCGTTAGTTGTTGCTGATTCATAATGATTAAACAGAATTGCAAATCGCTTTGCCAAATATGGTTTAATCTTACGGCAAATTAGCACAACCTTGAGCAATAAAGACGTGGTAGTTAAAGTTCCCTGATTGGCGATTAAATCAATAAATGTAAAATGCTGGGGTGAAATTTGGCTCTCGACAACTAAAAAGTTAAGCAGTTGGCAGCAAGTTCTAACTAATAAAAACTCATCAAGTTTATATTCATCTGCATCTGCTAAAGTATTTTGTAATTTTTTGTACAAATGCTGCGGAAACTTTCGATTACCATAGTCGAAATCAATACCCGAAATTAAATATTCGTATAAATCATTTTTGAAGGCACCATAAGAAGAAGCTTGACTGCTGTAATTTAAAAATAGCTGTGCATATTCTTGGTAAGAATAGCCTCCTTCAACTTTGCCAATAAATTGTTTAATTGCCGCGTTCAGCTTAGTTTCGGATAGCAAGGTAGGATTACTTACCGGTTGAATTGTGCGAATTTTATGATTAGCTGTAAAACCAACTTGATTGAGATGATGACAGCGTACTTGATAAGTCACATAACGAGATAAATCGATTTCAAATTTTTTCTGCACCTCGGCTTTAATTTTTTTGACAGTCCATTGATGCTCAAAAGTCGAATTTTCTGTTAATAAACAATGTTCATATAAATATGGATAGCGACGCATCAAAGTAAATAGTTGTTTTTGTTCATGTTGTGCCGAATCATTTTCTGCTATTACCTGTGTCAGTCGTCGCAATATTATATATTGTTCGCTGTCGATAAATTGTTTAATTAATGTGTGTAAACGACGAATGGCTTTTTCACGAAAACTAGTAATTTTATATCGAGATGGTGGAGATTGAAAAAGTGTGATTAGCTCAGGAATCGCATGTTGTAATTGTGGCTGCATATGCCATCGGTTAATTAATATATGACAGCAGCGATTTAGAAAAAACTTAAATTCTTGTGTGGCTGTTGCAGATGCTGTAATTTTATCTAGGGCTGCAACAATTTCCGCTTCAGGATAATTAATTCCTTCAATAAATAAAGTACGAAAACGCTCTATCATTTCGTGAGGAGACTTGATTTGTACTAAATGAAGCAAATGTTGATATATCTTCTGTTCTTCAAGAAGAATATTTGGATAATAAGAATTTATCAAATTACTCACTTTGCTTACACCATCTTCAAGTTAATTTAGTTATCCGATAAATCTTCAGGGAATGTTGCTCTATACTTTAATCTTGATAATTTAATTCAATGCATAAAAAATTTTCTGAAATCATTACTCCCTGAAATCTAGGACAGTAAATAATTACTAAAGGTTCCACTTGCGGAGCTATGCGCTTAAAATCAAAACGAAGAGAAATATGAGAGAAGAGAGTCTCCATATCTTCTTTGAGTTTTATCTTGAATTAAATAAACTATCTAAGGAAAACTGATTTAGTGATTGATATTACAAAAGCATCTTGAATTAATGGTTTATCGTTGCAAGAGCTATTAAAATTCCTTAATATTCACTACACTTCACAAATTAACCCATGTAATTGACATGTTGAATCAAGTTGAAGTTAAACTTTGGCAAACAAAAATAAATTCTTGATTAAATTCTTGATTAAATTCTTTATAAATAAATAGGGTATCGGGCATGGGGTTCAATCAGTATTACCCCTTTACCCTGTACCCTTAGGAATGTGGATTAAATAAAGTACAAAAGTAGGGTGCTGTTAGCAGAGCATAACGCACCATTCCCAAGTAAATCGAAAGTTGTAGCTGATTAAATTCTCATTCCTGAATCTAAAGTGGTGGTAATTCGTCAAGAATTGTGAAGCGAATATGATTTATAGCTAAATCCCCGATCGCAATATCTTCTTTTTTGAGTCTCACCCCTTGACTAATCATGCTTTCAAAGGGGATACCTTTGCCGATTTCGATATGATACCAACATAAACCCATGAAAAAGCGGGTTGGGTGAGCGCTATAGTATCCCAAATCGTCAGGGTTGGATTCCATTGGTAGCCAACCAAAACCAGGGATGTAAAATTCTAGCCAGACATGATTAAAGTCAGGTTGTAGGGGCACATTTTGATTTTCAGAAACATTGGGACATTTGTAACGCCCGACGGTGCGACAAGCAATACCATTCAAACGACATAGTGCCAGTAATACACCTACATATTCACCACAGGAACCAATCCCACGTTCGAGGACAACATCTGGCGTATCAATGTACGGTTTGATACCGTAGGAAAGATGATCATACACGTAATTACGGATGTTATACATTTTCCGTAATAAGTTCGTTTCAGTACCAACAGCTTCCCGTGCTGCACGGATAACTATACCCGTATCCATCGCTAAATCATCGTTATCAACGAGATAGCGGGTTTGAAACTCTTCCGGTAATTCGGGGATGTTTTCAACTTCACGAGGAGTAATGCGGTATTTGATGCCACGCACTTCTAAAATTGCTTTCCAGCCAAATACATGCCGCTCTCCAGGGGTGAGGGCATCAAATTTAAACACCGCAACTCGCTGTCCGTCAGTCACCTGTTCAGTAAAAAGTAAGCCGATAGGTTCAACACTAACAACTTTTTGGCGATCGGTGTCGCTAGGAAGAGCAATGTGCCATTCCAGATTGGGAACATAGACCTCATCCAGGGGAGCTATTTCCTCAACATAGGACATTTCAATGCGGTAGCCATTGGAAAGAGCAAAGCGTTTTTGGGGATCGTAGAAATAGTTGAGGGGGTGAATGAAGGTTTTATCGCGGTATGCAATTTCTTGACTGGGATCAGCATTCGGGTTATCGCGAATATAGGCTTCTTCCGATGCATAGGCAATGAACAGGGTTTTTTCGCCGCTTTCAGAGTTTGTATGTACAGCAATGCCTGTAGGGGATTCAAAGGGAGTGAGAACATTAAATTGAATTTCTCCAGTCGCACGGTCGATCGCATAAACTGTTTGTTCGGTGCGATCGCAAACCCACAGTGTTTCTTCGCTCACTGCTAAATTTTCGACTCCGACTCCGGGGGCGTAGAATTGTGTAATTTGCTTGCGGGTATGGCGGTCAAAAATGAGGATTCCACCTAGTTTTTGGCAGCTAACGTAAACTGTTGACTCCCAAACCGCAACCCCATCTGCGGGGTAAGGCAAAGTGATAAAATGCTCCAAACCCAATGAATTGAGATTGGATAAATACACACTATTGTCTCGTGTCACCCACAATGTGTCTTCCCAAAGACATATGCCAGTTACATCTGTAAACTCGCGAACTTGGTGGGGATTTAAAATTTTAGTATTGTTTGATAGCGGGTCAATTTCCAGGAGAAAACCCTTTCTTTGGTCAATCGCGATGAGTGTATCCTTAATAAAGGTAATGCCATAAATCGCGCTTGCACATAATGGTCGAATTATCCTTTGCCCAAACATTTTGTTAGCAGTCAAATCTAGTAGTGCAGAACTCATACGAAACCGATCTATATCAATGGTTGAATCTAGTCTGAAAATAATTAAACCTGAGTTTGAAGGAAACTCTCCCTACCTAAGCTTCCCCGACATCGAGAAGGGCTAACAGAACCATAAAATCCGGTTGTGCAACTTCTTTCTTTCCTGGCAGTGGAGAAGCAGCCTGCGGGTAAACCCAAAGGAAGGATTTTTGGCGCGCAGTCTATCCCGATAGACTCTTATCTTTAGGGAATGGCACAGGTTTGGTCAAGGGGTGAGATTTTATTCGTCGAACTCACATTAATTAAGTAATGTCCTATAGGAATCCTAAATTGTTTTTGCAAAAATTTAAGTATCTGTAAGGAAGTTGGGCACAGCCCAGCAAAAGCTAGATATGTCGTCAGGGATAAACCTACCTACGTATATTGCAAATATTTCCAAAATCTTCCCAGTATTCCTATATTATGATGATTTTTCAGACTTGGTTTATTCATTATCTAGCTAATTATGTGCCATGAAATACTTTAACCTGAGTCAGTATTATCTCAATACTCCGAAATTAAATATCGGAAGATGTCAACAATAGCACTTACATAGCACCTAACATAGATATCTGTCTATGGCAACCTCATGTAACTTTAGTTGATGGTTTTCCAACCTTGACTAAATTATGATTGAAATTTGTAACTAAATCCTTGTAACTTAATACGATGTCTGCTCATTCCCTGCCTGATAACGCCGTGTGGCATAGTTTAGAACCAAAGTTAGCATTACAACAGCTATCAACTAGTGCAGACACGGGTTTAACGAAAGAAGAAGTACAACAACGGCTGCAAAAATACGGAACAAACGAGTTAGAAGAATCAAGTGGTCGCAGCCCTTGGGAAATTTTGGTGGATCAGTTCAAGAACGTGATGTTGTTGATGCTGATTGCAGTCGCCTTGATTTCTGGATTTCTAGATTTCCTGCGTTGGCAAAGTGGAGGATTAAAACCCGGAGAAGTTCCCTTTAAGGATACGATCGCTATTCTAGCAATTGTAGTTTTGAATGGTATTCTCGGCTACGTTCAAGAAAGTCGTGCGGAAAAAGCGCTGGCAGCTCTGAAAAAATTATCTTCTCCCAATGTGCGAGTGATTCGCAACGGCAAACAGCTAGAAATAGCAGGCAAGGATTTAGTGCCGGGGGATATCATGTTGGTAGAAGCTGGCGTGCAGATTGCAGCAGATGGACGCTTAATTGAACAATCCAACCTCCAAATCCGCGAATCTGCCCTAACTGGTGAAGCTGAAGCGGTTAACAAGCAGTCAGAAATAACTTTACCTGAAGATGTCGCTTTAGGCGATCGCATTAATTTGGTTTTCCAAGGAACTGAAGTTGTTCAGGGACGCGGTAAAGTTCTTGTCACCAATACGGGCATGACAACCGAACTGGGCAAAATTGCCGAAATGCTGCAATCGGTGGAAAGCGAACCCACTCCCCTTCAGCAGCGCATGACGCAGTTGGGTAATGTCTTGGTGACTGGTTCCCTAATTTTAGTGGCGATCGTCATTATCGCTGGGATGCTCCACGGTTACTTCACTGGTTTAACCGGAAACGATTTGTGGAAACGCTTACAAGAACTTGTGGAAGTTTCCCTCTCAATGGCTGTAGCAGTTGTGCCAGAAGGTTTACCCGCCGTCATCACCGTCACCCTGGCTCTGGGAACCCAACGTATGGTTAGGCGTAACGCCCTGATTCGCAAATTACCTGCGGTGGAAACATTAGGTTCGGTGACAACAATTTGTTCAGATAAAACTGGAACCCTGACCCAAAATAAAATGGTGGTGCAAAGAGTATTCGCCAACAACCAAGCTTTTCGGGTTACTGGAGATGGCTATGCACCACAAGGGGAATTTCAATTAGACGGTAGACAGGTTTCTTTGGAAGACCACCCCACTGTCTCCGCTTTACTGGTAGCTTGTGCAACATGTAACGACTCATTGCTGCAACACAAAGAAGGACAGTGGACGATTTTAGGCGACCCCACGGAAGGTGCTTTGGTGACATTAGCTGCCAAAGGTGGGATTGAAAAAGACCAGTGGGAGAGCAAATTACCCCGCGTAAGTGAATTTCCTTTCTCCTCCGAACGCAAGCGGATGAGTATTATTGCCAAAATCGAGCCAGTTGATACAGGTTCATTGTTGGGAAATCTCGACCCAATGCTGAAAAGCCGCGTCAAAGACGAGCAGTATCTCATGTTTACTAAGGGTTCGCCCGAATTGGTGCTAGCTCGGTGCAAATATATAGATAACGGTAAACAGTTTATTCATTTAAACGACGATATCCGCAAGGTAATTCTCGCCGAAAACGACAACATGGCAAGTAACGGCTTGCGAGTATTGGGATTTGCCTACAAACCACTTACAGAAGTACCCCCCGAAGGCTCGGATGAAGCCTCCGAAACAGAATTAGTTTGGTTGGGTTTGGTGGGAATGCTTGATGCTCCCCGTCCCGAAGTGCGCGCCGCCGTGCAAGAATGCCGTGATGCGGGAATTCGCCCTGTGATGATTACAGGCGACCATCAACTAACAGCACGAGCGATCGCCAAAGATTTAGGTATTGTTGAGGATAACAATGCTCGCGTTCTCATCGGTCAAGAATTGCAGAAAATGAGCGATCAGGAACTCGAACAGCAAGTTGACCTAGTAAGTATTTATGCTAGAGTCGCCCCGGAACACAAACTGCGTATCGTTCAAGCTTTGCAACGAAGGGGGCGTTTTGTTGCCATGACGGGAGATGGTGTCAACGATGCACCTGCCTTGAAACAAGCTGACATCGGCATTGCCATGGGTATCACCGGTACCGATGTGAGTAAAGAAGCCAGCGACATGATTTTGCTTGATGACAACTTTGCGACGATTGTGGCGGCAACTAAGGAAGGTCGTGTAGTTTATACCAATATCAGGAGATTTATTAAGTATATTCTCGGTAGCAATATTGGTGAAGTTCTGACTGTAGCAGCAGCCCCGGTACTTGGTTTAGGTGGTGTACCCTTGAGTCCATTACAAATCTTATGGATGAACCTCGTTACCGACGGTTTACCAGCCTTAGCCCTAGCAGTCGAACCACCCGAACCCGACGTAATGAAACGTCCTCCTTTTAGCCCCCGTGAAAGTATATTTGCTCGCGGTTTAGGTTCTTACATGATTCGGATTGGGATTGTATTCGCGATTATTACGATCGCGATGATGGCATGGGCATATAATTATACCCACCAGCCCGGATATCCTCAACCAGAATCTTGGAAAACAATGGTATTTACAACTTTGTGTTTAGCACAAATGGGACATGCGATCGCAATTCGTTCTAATAACCAGTTAAGCATCCAAATGAACCCGCTATCCAATCCCTACGTATTGGGGGCTGTTGTCATTACTTCAATTTTGCAATTAATGCTGGTTTATGTGCCATCCCTACGAGCATTTTTTGGTACGCAAATACTGGATCAAACCCAATTATTAGTTTGTTTCGGTTTTAGTGCCTTAATGTTTGTTTGGATTGAAGCTGAAAAAATCTTCTTCCGTATCATCGGTAAACGCAACGTCTAGTAATTCATAGTTGATAATTCGTAATTCGTATTTGAATTGCGAATTATTAATTCAGAGTTAGTGATCATAATTTATGTTTCTCCAATCTCTCCAACTTCGTCACTTTCGTAATTATCAGGAGCAGTATATTGAATTTACTGCTCCTAAAACTATTTTGTTGGGTAATAATGCTCAAGGAAAGTCGAATTTGTTGGAGGCAGTGGAGTTACTGGCGACGTTACGTAGTCACCGGATGGCAAGGGATAAGGAATTAGTACAAGACAGCGAAGCAATTGCCCAGATTAAAGCGAGTTTACAGCGAGAAGTGGGAATTAGTGACCTAACTTTAACATTACGCCGTAATGGTCGCCGCACAGTAAATTTAAATGGTGAGAATTTGCGACGGCAAACCGATTTTTTAGGGGTTCTTAATGCTGTAGAATTTTCAAGCCTGGATTTAGATTTAGTGCGAGGTAGTCCTGAAGTTCGCCGTCATTGGTTGGATACTTTGCTAGTGCAACTGGAACCAGTTTATGCTTATATTTTGCAGCAATATCAGCAAGTTTTGCGCCAACGTAATGCTTTTTTAAAACGTCATTTAGAGACATTAAATTTAACTGCTCTACAATCGGAATTAAGTGTATGGGATGCACAACTAGCAACTACTGGTACCAGAGTGATTAGAAGACGCGATCGCGCGATTCAACGTCTAGCTCCCATCGCTTCTAAATGGCACGCTAGTATTAGCGGTAGCACGGAAGTTCTTCAGGTAAAATATACTCCGAATGTGCCTTTGGAGGAAACCCAATCTGAACAAGTTCAGCAGGCTTTTTTAGAGAAAATTCAACAGCGTGCTGTTGCTGAGTTGCATCAAGGTACTACCCTTGTCGGTCCCCATCGCGACGAAGTAGAATTGACTATTAACCAAACACCTGCGCGTCAATATGGTTCGCAAGGTCAACAGAGAACTTTAGTTTTAGCGTTAAAGTTAGCAGAATTGCAATTAATAGAAGAAGTTGTTGGTGAACCACCTTTGCTACTACTTGATGATGTTTTGGCGGAACTCGATCCTTCCAGACAAAATCAATTACTTGATGCAATTCAAGACCGTTTTCAAACGTTAATCACAACAACTCATTTGGGTTCTTTTGATTCCCAATGGCTCAATTCTTCACAGATTCTTGCTGTTAAGGGTGGAGCAATTTCTTCGCAATCTCCTGCTTTTTAATCCTAGTGTGTGAAGGCAGAAGGCAGAAGGCAGAAGGCAGAAGGCAGAAGGCAAAATAAAGATGACTTTATCAGTACCATTCGCGGGCATTTGGTGCGTTACGAACTCCGTTCTAACACACCCTACAATACGAGATTTTATAAGCGCAAAGCACAGGCTACGCCAACAATAATCAAACATGATTCCTATAGTAATTGATTATTTTTTGAATTTAAATTTAAATTTTGTTTTTTTGTTGATAGATTATAGTGTTTATAATTTCCTTAGATAGGGAGTCATTCATAGATTATTGAGGGATTTGTCTATTAGTTTTTAATATTAGTTTTTGATATTTATATTCATGATTTTATATAATTATTAACCATGAACTAAAGCAAAAAATTAGGAAAAATAAAAATGCAAAAAAGTAATAGTTTGCTAACTAAAGATGAAATTGAATTGCTGGGCGCTTCCTTGCGAGAAATTGGGCAAAAGCTTCTAAAGCAGGCTAATGAAGAAGGATTAAAGCGAATATGGTTTCAGGGAGAGGAACCATACTTCGATATTTTTTTTGATTTAAAAGATGACAAAATTATCTGGTTTCAGTTTACCTTCAGAGGTAAATCATTATCTTGGGATAGTAAGCACCGTCAAATACAAACAGGTTTAACGAATGAGTTAAAGTTAGATGATGTTAGCTTTTATGCAGCAACAAAAACGATTGAAAATGATGAAAAGCTAGATCAAGAATTTATGAATTTAGTTAAGTCCATACTGGCAACTCGCAGTCAGGAGAAAATTTTTAGTCAGGCACTTTTATTGTTTGATTAAATGGAAAATTCAGTTGATCAAAAAATAGAGTTACGGCGAACACTAATCAACCAACGTACGCAAATGAGTGCATCTGAGTGGAGAGAAAAAAGCGATCGCATCTGCACTCACTTACAAACATCACCCTTATTTCTCCAAGCAAAAACTATCTTGGCTTACTTCAGTTTTCGTCAAGAAGCAGATTTGAGTAGTTTATTTACTCAGACTGCTAAAATTTGGGGTTTTCCTCGCTGCGTTGGCAAAAATATGTTTTGGCATTCTGTCGAAATTGGCAATTTTGCGGCTCTACAAACAGGCGCTTATGGAATTACCGAACCCCATCCTCATAACCAAATTATTGAACCAAATGATGTTGATTTAATCCTTATCCCCAGTGTTGCTTGCGATCGCCAATGCTTTCGTTTAGGGTATGGTGGTGGTTATTATGACAGAATGCTTGCTTCTCCTGAATGGCAATTTCAGCCCACTATCGGCATTGTCTTTGCATTTGCCCATTTGCCACAATTACCAATTGCTAGCTGGGATAAACCATTACAAAGTGTTTGTACAGAAAATGGAATTATTAGTTAATTGTTAACAACATTAACAACCTAGTCAGTAGGTAAATTTAATTAAATATAAAACCTGAGGCAAGCACACTAAACTCTCTTAATTAATTTTGATTATAACCACGTACTTAATTACAAATTTATAAATTACATTAGCAAATACGAAAATGCGATCGCCAAATCATCAAAAAAATTCTCAAATCAAAACAATCCTCATGTATGGCTTATTAAGCCTGATTGCCCTTATAACTCTTTTCCCATTGCTATGGTTAGTTGGAACTGCATTTAAATCCCAAACAGAAAATATCTTTCAATCACCACCCCAATTATTACCAGCACAACCAACCTGGGAAAACTTTGTCACAGTCTGGCAAACCAACCCATTTGCACAATACATATTCAACAGCACTTTAGTCGCCGTACTCACTGTTGTCATCAACCTCATCTTTTGTGCCCTGGCTGCTTATCCCCTAGCCAGATTATCATTTCGGGGACGCGACTGGATTTTTACTGCGATCGTCACTACAATTATGATCCCGTTTCAAATTGTGATGATTCCTCTATATATTTTGACAGTGCAAATCGGACTCCGAAATACCTATTTAGGCGTGATTTTTCCAAGTTTGGCTTCTGCATTTGGTATTTTTCTACTACGACAAGCTTTTTTGGGAGTGCCTAAAGAATTGGAAGAAGCTGCACGAATGGATGGTTGCTCAGAGTTGGGTTTGTGGTGGAATATTATGTTACCTGCGATTCAACCCGCACTTGTAACCCTTGCAATTTTTGTATTTATTGGTGCTTGGAGTGACTTTCTCTGGCCTCTAATTGTTATTCAAGACGAGAATTTATATACCCTACCCCTTGGCGTTGCCAAATTAGCGGGTACATTTTCATCTGATTGGCGTTTGATTGCGGCTGGTTCAGTCATGTCCATCGCCCCAGTGATGCTAGTATTTTTGTTTCTCCAACGTTATATTGTCCCGACTGATACTGGTAGTGCTGTCAAGGGTTAGTATCTGAAATGGGCTGATTCAGAAAAATCTAAAATCTAAAATCTAAAATTAAACTTCAAAATTGAATGACTTTAATCTTAACTAATGACGATGGTATCGATGCTCCGGGAATTCGGGTACTATTGGAGGCTGTCAAAGGCTATCAAACAATTATTGCTGCTCCTAATGAACACCAATCGGGTTGTGGACATCAGGTGACTACAAATCGCTCCATCCCCCTCTACCCTCGTTCTGAACGTGAATACGCTATTGGAGGGACACCTGCGGATTGCACTCGCATTGCACTCACTCACATTTATCCCAATCCTAAATTTGTTTTATCTGGGATTAATGCTGGGGGCAATTTGGGAGTTGATGCATATATTTCCGGTACTGTCGCCGCAGTTCGCGAAGCGGCAATGCTAGGTATACCTGGTGTTGCTATTTCTCACTATCGCAAAGGCAAGCTTGATTACAATTGGGAAGCTGCGAAAAAAATGACAGTGAAAGTATTAGAAGACTTACTCTCGCGAACTTGGGAAGTGGGGACTTTTTGGAATGTAAATTTGCCTCATTTGCAGCCAGGAGAGCCAGAACCAGAGATTATTTTTTGCCAAGCTTGCAATAAACCTTTACCAGTGAACTATCGCATAGAAGGCAATGATTTCTATTATCAAGGAGATTATAGCAAACGCGATCGCACTCCGGGTAGTGATGTTGATGTTTGCTTTTCTGGGAATATTGCGGTGACACAGTTAAGGGTTTGAGGGGGCAAAACATTAGATGAACTGAGGAGACAGGGAGAAACGTTTATCCCCCTATTTCCATCTCTTCTATTCTTCCGAACCTTGAATTATCGTCATCAAACGATCTAATGTTTGAGTCAGTTGGGACAACTTCTGTAATGAATCGTCTTGAGTTTCCGCAAGTGTTTGTACTGCGTCGCATAATGCCAATATTTGGTATCCCTGCTGCTGAATTTGTTTACCTTGTTCCTCTATCTGCACACTGAGATTATCCATGCGATCGCCTAATCGATCAATTGTTTCTGTAGTCGCTAATACCGCTTCCCCAATTTGCTCGACAATTGACTCTAATCGATTTACTTTAACTTCAAATCCAACTGCAACCATTTCTCTAGCACCTCGTTTTTAACAAAGCAAAGAATTATCCCTGAACAAATTTCAATAGAACTATTAGCCAATTACGCCGCAGTAGCAATATTACTTACTACCCCTTCAAACATAATTTGCCAATTACACGGTCAGTTTTTATACTTTATAAAATTTTACATTTTGAGTTAAACTATTTTCGCGAAACTACTGGTATTTAATCACCAAATTGTTTCGCTAAATTTACCGTAGTTTTTGGGGTTAATTATAGTTAAATAGTTGATAATTCATCTATTTGTGTGTTAACACTGCAAATATTTCCACATAAGTATTTAGTCGGCAAACTTAAATTTGCTTTATCTACTACTTATTTAAAAGTTGAAATATTAACTCAGTATTTCCGCAATCATACATAATTGCAAGTCGAATATAACACAACTGATCCAAATATACACATTGAAATAAATTTTTCACCTACCATAAGATATACTAAATTACCTTTATATTAAGTTTATAAAAAATCATAACTCAGGCAATATCAATGAAGATTCAGTGAATATACGGTTGAGGGTGACTGTCTTTTTGAACGTCAAGTCTATAGTGAAATAAAAGATACGTATTTATACGTTTTGACTCAATATTCATTATAGAGATGTACCAAATACCATTTCTAAATATATTTCAGCGTGCAAGTACCAATAATTGGCATGAAATTCAACCTCACCCCTCTGTTAATTCCAAATTCAAACGCGCTTTAGATATCCTAGGTAGTCTAGTTGGGCTATTGATTTTAGCTGTTGTGTTTATTCCCATTGCGATCGCTATTAAAATAGATAATCCAGGTCCTATTTTCTTTACCCAAGAACGCTATGGATTGTACGGAAAAACTTTTCGGATTCGCAAATTTCGCTCCATGGTAGCGGATGCGGAACAGCTCAAAAATCTCGTGAAAAATGAATCGGAAGGGTTAATTTTTAAGAGTAAAGATGATTTTCGGGTGACAAAAATAGGTCGTTTTTTGCGAAGCACTAGTTTAGATGAGTTACCGCAATTTTGGAATGTTTTCGTAGGTGAAATGAGTTTGGTGGGAACCCGTCCGCCAACTGGAGATGAGGTAATGCATTACAATCAACGTCATTGGCAAAGATTAGATGTGAAGCCAGGATTGACTGGTGAATGGCAAGTTAACGGGCGATCGCAAATTGCAGATTTTGAGAGTGTTGTTGATTTAGATTTGCAATATCAAAAAAAGTGGTACCCCATGTATGACTTGTTAGTTGTTTTCAAAACTATCTATGTGATTTTTGCCAGAATCGGAGCTTACTAATATCAGGTTCGCCCGAATAATGACGATAAAACTGATGCGGAGATGGGGAGATGAGGGGACACTGATTAGCCTTAATATTCAGAATGCAGATAGGGACACAGCATGGCTGCATCCCTATTTAAGTATTGGTGGTTATTGATTTGTGAACATATCTAGAGTGGCTAAAAAACAGAACCAGCTTGCGTTAAAAACTCGGTTTCTGCGCCTGTCGAAGTGCGTCCTAAAATAGAATTACGATGGGGAAAACGTCCAAACTGTTCAATTACTTCCATGTGGCGGATAGCATACGTAATCGCGCTAGCACTGTCGGGGTGGTGACTAAGTGACTTAAACAACTTAACAGCTTGATGTTGATCTGCGAGATTTTCGCTATGTTCAAAAGGTAAATAGATAAACCAACGTTGTACGGGTAGTAACTGGCGATCGAAATTCCGTGCAACAGCCTTTTTTGCGGTTGATAGTGCTTCCCAGTCCGTGGCAAATGCTTTTGGAGTATCGCGAAACAAATTACGCGGAAATTGGTCGAGAAGCAAAATTAGCGCTAAACAGCTTTTGGGTGAGTTTTTCCATTCGTTTAGCAAACCTTGTGCTGCGTTCTCGTAATCTACAAGAAAGCGGGAACGGATTTCGCTGTCAAATTCCGCTTGCTTGGAAAACCAAACATTTCTTGGTTTACCGTAATCTGCTTCCGTCGGAATACCGAACCAAAAGTCGAGAATTTCGTTTGCCTGTGACATTGTCCTGATTAACTTTTACAAAGCACTTGTCGCATTTTACGCATATTTGCGGGTAACTCAAAATTCATTGCTTGCTGAATCAAAACTGAGGGTACTGGGATTGTGGGAGTCGCTTGTACCGCGTATTTGAGTAATGTACCGTTGCCAAAGTCTTGGAGTTCGATATTAGCTGTAAAGTCGTGGAAACTTCCTTTCTCTAGACGGAATTGGATGCGTTGTCCGATTTCTTCAGCGACGTGGAGATAAATTTCTACTTGTGCGGTAAAAAACAGGAAGGCTTTTTGTGCTGCTTGGTACAAGCGTTTGGCTTCTCCCCGTTGAATCACTTCACTTTTCGTCACATCTGGGAAATATTGCACCCAGCGAGGATAATCTGTTAGTTGTTGCCATGCGTGCGATCGCTTAATGGGTAAGTACATCCAAGCTGTGACTGCGCCACCCCAAGCATTATGCGATCGGGTTTCGAGAATTACTTCTCCTTGGATAACTTTGGCTTGTTGTTCTGGACTCCATGCCATATTTGAAACTGTCATTCCTGAACCTGTAGATACCGAATCTGAGTTATAAGATGCAGACATCATAAATTTCCGCCACTCCTCATCACTACTTTTGCTGTCTTGAAAGTTAAAACTCAATGCGAATCGAGTGTAACCTATTAATTGTAGTTCCAGTACAATATATAAATTTTCCGGAAATAGTTGTTTCTTGGATGATTTTTCCCAAAAGATTCATTAAAAATATGTCTTTTTTATAACTTTTTATTTGTTTATGTGAATCTACTAAGTAGTTGATTTCGGTAAAAAACATAAAATTTAGATTACTACTGAGTTAATATCCATAATCATCCTAGCAGTGTACTCATCTAGCAGATTTTTTAATCATGTTTGCTCCAAAAAGCTTGTGGCAATTACAAATTCAAAAATACTGCTGTCAAACACCTGATTGCGCCATTATTCGGGTAATAAACATTGATGACTATAGTTTAAAATAATACTAAAATCTTGTCGCGATGACGGCTTTATCATATCTTTAATCTTTTCAGCAGTATTTCGTAGCTCAAAATTCATGGGAATGGATCACAAAATAACGATGAAATCAGCATTAAAGGCTTTATTAAGTAGCAATCATGAACGAAAACAGGAAAACATTTACTAATGTCGTCTCTCAGCCCCTGGGATTTTCCAAAATCCCTGCAAATCAACACAGATGAAAATGTATATTGAATTAGGTAGTTAACTCAGACTGCTATTGTGGAATCAGCTTGAATTGGAGTATAAAATCGTATGTCACAATCATCAAAGTCCAACCGTATATTTACTCAGGCTTTTGGGATGTTTCTGGGAATCGCGATCGCAGTTTGGGTACTACGAGGGTTTGGAGTGGGAATTTTGGCGGCAATTCCAGGGGGAGTGATTTGGCTATTACTACTCATCGCTATAGCAATGGGTATTCTTGCTTATGTGCAAAAAACTTGGTGGCGTTTTTAGGAATTGGGGATGGACTTCGATTCATGACTGCTACATTTAAGTTTATGTTTTCAGTTTATATTTAAAGTAAATTTTCTGAACAATGGATAGAGAAAGTCAAAAAATTTTACTGATTGACGATCACCAAGCAGATTTAGATTTTCTATCCGATATTTTGATTGATAGAGGCTATGTTGTTGGCAAGTTGAATTCTGGAGCAAAAGTAATGGCGACAACGCTCGCTTTTAATCCAGATTTAATTTTGCTCGACATCAAAATGCCGAATATGAATGGATTTGAAGTATGTAGTTACTTAAAAGCAAATTCCCATACTCAACATATTCCCATTATTTTTCTGAGTGCCGCACAGGAAGCTGAAGATAAGATTACTGCCTTTAAGGTTGGTGGTTGTGACTACATTACAAAACCCTTTCAACCAGAGGAAGTTTTAGTTAGAGTTGCTAACCAATTACAAATTCAAAAATTACAAGATGAATTAAGATTAAAAAATCAAGAATTAAATGCTGAATTAGAGAAGAAACAGCATTTGACGGTAGAATTACAAAATCGAAACCAACAAATCGAATTAATTTTAGAAACGGCACAGGTAGGGATTGGTTTGCTTGATAAGCAAGGATATTTGCTGGAAGCAAATCCTGCTTACTGTCAAATGTTTGGATTTAGCAAAGATGAACTCATTGGTAAATTATTTACTCTTCATTATTCCCATTTGAGCAAAGCTCAACAAACCGAATTAATTGAGGGATATCGTCAGAGTGTTCCTTCCCGTCAGAATTACATCAACCATAATATCCACTTTACCCGCCAAAATTTAACTCTCAGTCGCAAAAACGGCTCGCGTTTTGATGCAGACACAACATTGAGAGCATTTGTACAGGAAGATGGTGAAACATTTGCAGTCATCACAGTTTTAGATAATAGCAAAAAATGCGATCGCGAACGTTATTTGTCGGCATTGGTGGACATAAAATGTCGGTTATTGGCTTTCGACACTTGTAGCAATTGCTATGGGGAAATCATTAAAATCTTAGGAAATGCGGCTCAAGCTAGTCGGGTTTACTATTTTGAAAACCGTCACGCTACAGATGGTAGTTTGCTCATCAACCAAAAGGTGGAATGGTATGCTGCGGGAATTAATGATGAGATTAACAATCAGACATTCAAAAATTTCCCCCTGGCTGATTTCTTCCCTCGCTGGTTAGAGATATTAGCAAAAGGTGGCATTATCAATGGACTTGTCCAAGATTTTCCCGATGCCGAACGCCTCATTCTCGAAGCACAGGGAATACTTTCAATTTTAATTTTACCAATTATTGCCAAGGGAGAATTTATTGGTTTTCTGGGATTTGATAGTTGCCTGGAACCCAAGATATGGGAAGATGCGGAAATTGATTTTTTGCAAGCTGCAACGAATTCACTGGCATTGGCACACGAGCGAGAAGATGCCGAAAAAGCTCTGCAAAGACAATTAGAACGCAGTTATTTAATCAAGAAAATCACCGATCAAATTCGCTCCGAACTCGATACCAAGCAGCTTTTAGCTACCGCCGCCGCCGTCATTGGTGAAGCATTAAATGTTAGTCGAGTTTTGATTCATAGTTATGAAGCTGGAGAAATTCCCAAAATTCCAATTTTAGGAGAATTTTTAGTTCCGGGTTACGCATCACTACTCAACTTTGACATTCCCGTATTCAGTAATGCCCACTTACAAAAAACCCTATCACAGGATCAAGCGATCGCATCCGATAATGTATATCAAGAACCACTATTGGAAAATGTAACTGAGATTTGCAAGCAATTTGAAATCAAATCAATACTAGTAGTGCGAACATCCTGTAAAGGCGATGTCAATGGCTTAATTTGTCTACACCAGTGTGATAAACAGCGTCATTGGACTCCAGCAGAAATAGAATTACTTGAATCAATTGCCACCCAATTTGGGATTGCTTTTTCCCAAGCCCAGTTATTGGAGAATGAAAAACGAGCAAATATTCTCCTACAACAAGAAATTCGCGATCGCACTCAAGCAGAAACGGCTTTGCGAGCCAGCGAACAAAAATTGCGCGAAAGTGCCAAAAAATTAAGTCAACACAATTTAATCCTGACTCAAATTGCCAGCAAGCAAGTATTATATGCAGGGGATTTCGAGCAGGCTTTACAAGAAATTACAGCAGCAGGCGCACGATACATTGGCGTTGAACGAGCCAGTATTTGGTTGTATCACCAAAACCAGCAAACGATTGAGTGCCTCGAACTGTTTGAACTCAGTCATAATCGACACAGTAAACCCAACATTCAACTGCCCATATCCGACTACCCCGCTTTTGTTCAGACTCTAGACTCCAACCAATTAGCGATCGCAGAAAATGCTTTGACAGACGCGCGCACCCAGGAGCTAAAAGATACCTATTTAATTCCCCACCAGATTACATCTGTACTCGACGTACCTGTGCAATTAGGAGGAGTCACAACGGGGGTATTGTGTTTAGAACAAGTGGCAGTTCCCCAGCAATGGATGCTCGAAGATATCAACTTTGCGCGATCGCTCGCCAATTTAATTTCCCTCTCCTTAGAAGCGCGACGTTCTACCCGTGCAGAAGCAAAACTGGCATCAGCTTTCCGTTCCTCACCCGATCCCATTGCCCTGGCAACTTTTCCCAACATCCGTTACATCGAAGTTAACGACAATTTTTGTCGAGTTTTTGGTTGCAAGCGCGAAGAAATCATTAATCGCAACGCTGAAGAAGTGGAAATTTGGGCAAATTTAGCCGATTGCCAGCAGATTGTGCAAATACTCAAGCAATCACAAACAATTCGCGATCAAGAATTGGAACTTCGCACCGCTAACGGCGAAATTAGAACCATGCTTTTCAGTGCCGAATTAATTGAGATTGATGCACAAAAATATTTACTGGGTACAGCTAGGGATATTAGCGAACGCAAGCAAGCCGAAAATGAAAGTCGTTTACTACTTTTGACGACACAAGCCATTAGTCGAGCAGTAAATGTCAATAATGCCATCGCCCAAGTATTACAGTTAATTTGCGATACAATTCATTGGGATTTTGCCGAAGCCTGGGTTCCCTCCCCATCCGGTGACGTTTTGGAATACCAATTGGGTTGGTACGGTGAAACCAGTAACCTCAAAGAATTTTGCGATCGCAGTCAGAATATGACATTTGCCCGTGGTGTCGGATTACCAGGGCGAGTTTGGCAAAACCAGCAACCAGAATGGATTGAGGATGTCACACAAACCAGAGAAACTGTATTTTTAAGAAGTTCAATTGCTAGTGATGCTGGATTAAAAACAGGTTTTGCTGTTCCCATCTTGGCAAAAGACAAAGTGCTGGTGGTGTTAGTTTTTTTCAAAAGCATCAAATTACCCTTAGATCGACGCTTACTCTATTTAGTCAGTACAGTCGCAGCCCAGTTAGGGGTATTAATTCAGCGTAAAGAAGCCGAAGCAGCCCATCTTCAAAGTGAAGAACGCTTGCAGTTGGCACTGGAAGCTAGCGATTTGGGAATGTGGGATTGGAACCTCACCAGGGATAAAATATATCGTGATTGGCGCTGGAAGCGAATGCTGGGGTATGAAGAAAACGAAATTTCCGATACTCGCCAAGCATTTCGAGAATTAGTACATCCCGAAGATTTACCTTCTGTGAGTGCAACTTTGGGAAAATATTTACGTGGTGAGAATTCAATTTACCGAGCCGAATTTCGGATGCGGGCGAAATCGGGTGAATGGAAATGGATTGAATCTTGTGGAAAAGTATTCGATCGCAATGAAAATAGCAAACCTCTACGCTTGACAGGGACGCACAAAGATATTACCGAACGTAAACTGTTAGAGGGGGAATTGGCATTAAAAGAAGCACGTTTGAATGCCTTTTTTAACAATGCTCCGATTGGTTTATGTATCTTAGACAAAGAACTTCGCTTTGTACAGATTAACCAACTACTGGCAGAAATTAACGGTATCCCCATTCCAGCACATATTGGCAAAAAGCTCAATGAAGTTTTATGTCAAACAGCCCCTCTCATCGAACCACTTTATCAGCGTGTATTAACTACAGGGGAAGCGATTCTCAACCAAGCATTAAATATGCCATCTCCTCAGGAAGCAAATGGTTTACGGAATTTCTTAATTTCCTATTTTCCCATACCAGGAGAAGATGGTATCCCTGTCGGTGTTGGCTCAGTATTAGTAGAAATTACGGAACTAAAGCGTGCTGAATTAGCCCTTCTGGAAAGCGCCGAACGTGAACGAGCAGTCACCCAAGTAATCCAAAGAATGCGGCAAACATTGGATTTAGAAACAATATTTGCAGCTACAACCCAAGAACTGCGGCAAATGTTAGGATGCGATCGGGCTGTCATTTATCGTTTTCATGCCGATTGGAGTGGTGAATTTGTTGCCGAATCTGTAGGGGATGATTGGATATCATTAATCGAAACCCATAAGCAAACACCAGACTTAACCGCAGCAATGCTGGAAGACGAGAATTGTATTCTCCAAGGAATGAACAGCAACAGCAACCAAATTATCGATACCCATCTTCAAGATACCCAAGGAGGAAGCTATAGTCGTGGAGCGAGTTTCCTCTGTGTTTCCGACATCTACGCAGCTGGGCTAGATGAATGTTACATTCAACTTCTCGAACGTTTCCAAGCCAAAGCATATATTACCATACCTATTTTTTGTGGCGCTCAACTGTGGGGATTACTCGCTAGCTACCAAAATAGTAGTTCCCGACATTGGAAACCGGGCGAAATTAATATCGCCGTCCAAATTGGCAATCAACTTGGTGTCGCCCTCCAACAAGCTGAACTACTGGCAGTTAAACAACGTCAATCACAGGCGCTTGAAAAAGCAGCCCTAGCAGCCGATGCAGCTAACCGTGCCAAAAGTGAATTTCTCGCCAGTATGAGCCACGAGCTACGTACACCACTCAATGCCATCCTGGGATTTACGCAGTTAATGAGCCGCGACACGAGCTTAGACAGGGAGATTCAACAAAATCTTACTGTCATTAACCGTGCTGGAGAACACCTCCTTAGCCTCATTAACGACATTCTCGAAATGTCCAAAATCGAAGCCGGTAGAAGTACCCTTAACCTCAGCAACTTTGATTTGATTGAGCTACTCGAAATTCTCAAAGAAATGCTGCAATTTCGCGCCACAGCCAAAAACTTGGCATTGGTATTTGAATACGCCAATAATATTCCCCAATACATCCAAGCCGATGCCAACAAACTACGTCAAGTGTTGCTCAATCTTTTAGGTAATGCAATTAAATTTACCAAAGTAGGTAGTGTTGTCTTACGGGTTTCTTTGGAAGAGGTAGAAAATGAGGCAGGAATCACAGAAGGTAGAAATATTGAGAGTCCAGAATTTCCTGCTTCTCCTGTCTCCAAATCCCCAAATCCCCAATTCCTTTACTTTGAGGTAATAGATACAGGCGCTGGGATTGCACCAGAAGAAATAAACTTACTTTTTGAAGCATTTGGACAAACGGAAACGGGTAGAAAATCGCAACAAGGAACAGGACTTGGTTTAGCAATCAGTCGCAAATATGTTCAGTTAATGGGCGGAGATATTTCAGTTCACTCTACTGTAGATGTGGGTAGTATATTCGCTTTTAATATTCAAATTAATATTGTCACCGAAACAGATATTTCCTCTACTTGCAAACAAAATCAAATAATTGGTTTAGCACCAGATCAGCGAACTTACCGAATTTTAGTCGTTGATGATGCTGATGACAGTCGAAAATTTCTAGTTAAGTTACTAACAACAATCGGTTTTGCAGTTAATGAGGCTACCAATGGCAATGAAGCTATTTCTATCTGGTCACATTGGCAACCACATTTGATATTCATGGATATGCGAATGCCAATGATGGATGGTTATGAAGCAACACGAGAAATTAAACGACGGGGGCAACAGCAAAGAAAGAAAATTTCTCCATCATCTCCAACAGTAATTATTGCTCTAACAGCAAATGTATTTGAAGAACAGCGTAAAACAATTATTGAAGCTGGATGTGATGACTTTATTAATAAACCATTTCGTGAGGAATTTCTATTAGCAAAAATTCAGCAATATCTGAAAGTTGAATATCTCTATCAAGCAGCAGAAGATTCAGTAATTAGTGACATAAAAAAACAAAATTATCCGATTTTCGCTGATGAAAAAATTGTCGAGATGCTATCAAAACTATCCCCACAATTTGTCACAAACTTACATGACTTTGCTGCCAGATGTAGCGACGATTTGATTCTGAGTTTACTTGCAGAAATATCATCAGAAAATACATTAATTAAAGACTTTTTCTATGAATTAGCCCGTAATTTTCAGTTTGAAAAAATTATGCAACTAACAAATATGGTCAAGTTCCATGAATAAAAATTAGTAAATAAAAATCACCTATCTTAACTCCAAGAAACAGGATTTTTTAAATAACTATTCACACTTGTCAGCAATTTAATACTCAAGTAAACTACTACCATCCCACCCAGGATTAAGGAAATCCAAAAAGAAGCAAACTTCAACATCCAAACAGAAACTAAAATTAATCCGACAATATCAGCGATTAATACAGGTAAGCGTTCGGAAATTTTCCAATTTTCAATGATATTTTTTGGAGAAGTCTTAATCTTAACTGTTGCTAGTAAGTTAAACCAAACTTGGCTCACTAAAATTATAATTGAACCCCATCCTAACCATACTGCCGAGGCATAAAATCCCACAAGTTCAATCACAATTGTCATAACTGTAACAATATAAAAATTATCCAAACGAATATCACTAACTAACTGTTTTGCTTCAGTGATTTGATTTAAATCCTTAACAGCCATCCTGGCTTGTTCAATACAGAAAAAAAACATGGCGATCGCAATTATTTGACTTGTTAATTCTGTACCCCAAATTGCCTGGCGTAATATTCCCATACAAGCAGGAAAAAATAGTAAGAAAATAATTATAGAGACTGGCTGCATCGTATATTTTAGGATTACTTTTATTTGATCTAAATTAATTATTCACTGATGATATATTCAGTGATTTTTATTCTAATCAAAAACGTCCCAAATAGCAATATAAAATAACCCCGACTTTAAAAAATCGGGGTTATTAACTTAAACAAGATTAGTTTTTAACTTAAGCAAATTAATTGCAAAAGGCATATGAATACCTTGTTCTTTTGCATTCAAAACTAACTTTTTAATTCGACCTTTACGATCAAATAAACTCACTGGAACTATACCACCACCAGCCCTTTGACTACGTGCAGCCACATCAATTTTGCCAATACTATTATCTAAACGGTCAAAAGCTTCAACGGAAACTAAATATTCAGAATATTTAACAGTATCAGATTGCATTTGTGTTGAGGCTCCCAAGACGGGTTTTTCAAACACAATAGTTAGCGGTCCAGGATTACCAAAACCTGTAAATAAGAGTGCATCACCAATTTCAAAACTAGCTGCTAGTTCTGGGGTTTGCTCAATTCTTAATAATGAACCAGAAGCAATACTTACTTGAACTTCCGCACCTCGATAAGATGTCATTAGAAATGTAGTTGGCAAAGAAGTTAATGCTTTACCAAGCACTTGCCAATCCATGAAATCATCAGCTTGAAAATAACTTTTAATTTCTTCACTTTCTGCCAGCAATGGATAGTTGGCTAGCGAGTTTTGGAAATTATTACAAACAAGTTGAGTTCCTTCTGATTCATAACCTGTAATAATCATTTTTGCTCCTTTCGTGGAATATTCTATCGATACAGGTACAGATATAGACGAATGCTTATTAATTGCCTTTGTGTATTCAGTTTGTGGTTGACTATTGATTTTTGATTTACTTTTGCCTTAGTTATCTATATATGATGCAGATAGAGCCTTCGTGACAGATAGAGTTATAAGTAAACAAGTTGAATTTATTTTTTCACTACTAAAATCTCTACTATCTGCTTTATATGTACCGACATGTAACGATATTGTCTTCAACAATCAATTTATACTTTCCGGAAAAATGTGATTCCAGAGTAATGACGACTGCAATCTGCCCGACTGATACAGAAGTCGTGAATATGAAGTCAGCTAGTTGGCAAAATCAACTAATCAGCAAAGCACTTTTCTATAGAATTATTTGATAAAATTAACGAATAGTAACAGTTATTATTGAAGCTAATTAATATTAGCTTCTAATTTTAGAATCCATAATTAATTTAATAATACATCTATCTAAAGACTCATTTTTAATCTTTATTTTGAGTATGTTAATAAGAAGTTTGGAGAATACAATCATTTGGCGAGATACACAGTAGCTATTTGTGCGATCGCCCATAATCCTCATAATTTCAACAATCAAATAATTGTTACTGGTAACGCGGATAAAAATATCATCACTAGTTCACCCAGGTTGTGTTATGCTATCAATGCTTCGGTTCTAGTGGGTATCAGTCACTAGAGGTAACGGGGAAAGTTCGGTGTAAGTCCGGCGCTGTCCCGCAACTGTAATCAAGGAAAATCACAGAAAAAACTGCACCTTGTCAGTCAGAATGCCCGCCGATAAATTCATGAAAATCAAGCTAAAATCTACGAGGTTATAGATGACAGCACATACAATTTTTGTTTGTACCACTTGTGCGAGTAGGTGGGAAAATGGTAAACGCATTGGTGAAAGTGGTGGTGAAAAGCTACTCAAACGCTTGCAAGCAGATTATTCTCATTGCCAATTAAAGGGAGAATTCGTTATTCAACCAGTTGAATGCATGAGTGCTTGTAGTCGCTCCTGTGTCATTTCCTTCGCTTCACCAGGTAAAACTACTTATGTTTTTGGTGATATCTCACCTGAATTAACCTCCACAGAGGTTCAGGGTGTATTTAGTTGTGCAGATAAATACTACATACATCCAGAAGGCTCCTTGCCTTGGTCAGAACGTCCTGATCCTTTGAAGAAAGGTATTTTAGCTCGAATTCCAGCAGCTTTTATTCCCGTAGAGAAGAAAAATATTGAGATGGAATTGTGTAATTAGTGATTTCCCAAGCGACAATTTGCTGATTGAGATTGACTCCGAGAGACAAGAAGCCGGAGAGTTTTATCCCTGCAAATTTGCTTTGCTTGACTACTAAGAGTTTTGAGAAGAATTTTGTTCTCAAAAGGCATCGATCGCATTACCTATTCCGGCTGTTTTCACTAAATCACAAATGCTTTCCCAATAACGTCAAGGGAATTGCTAATTTACCTGTTGAACTAAATTTGGGTAAATCCTGATTGTGGTTTGCAACTCGTCGTCGGGAAAATAGAAATGCCATCAATTAAAAATATGGTTCATGTAGCTGAAATACTTTCGGAGATTGATTAATTTGTCAACAGAATTGAATTTTACCAATTTTATCTTAATCGGTTATACCGCTTGGAAAGGCTTTTCTCAGACCGGACGTGGGGCTGTTTTTTGTCATATCAAGCAAGTAGATTTGCCCAGGTTTCATGTCTCTATTTTTCACGGTAAATACCACTGTACAAGCGAAATAGTCAGTACCCATTTTCTTCCCCAGAAGGAACTTGCTGCTTATTTGCATGAATGGATGCTTTCACCGGAGATAATGACGAAAATATTAAAAGCAGTTGATACTTACAACCCGAAAATAGATATGATTTTATTAGTCCAAGATGGGTCACAAATTGAAATAGATATTCTCCAAAAAGCTGTGATGACACCACGAGAATGCTACCAACAAGTACGTCAGCGATGGCATGAATTTTCTGGCTATATCTCGTAAATAAAAATACAGAATTACTCCATCATCAAACAATTAAAAATGTATTGTTACTGCTCAATGTAGAGTTTGGAAATAGGATAAAATTATGAAAAACAATCAGGCTTAATTTCAATGAATTTGTTGTTTTCTGTTCCGGGAATTATTATTCCACTAGTGATAGTCGGAATTATACTATTATATTTACTCACCCCTCGCCGTTATCAATCATCTAATACTGTTGCCAATTCCTACGATCAATGGACAGAAGACGGTATTTTGGAGTTTTACTGGGGTGAACATATTCATTTAGGTCATTACGGCTCGCCACCACAACGGAAGGATTTTCTGGCTGCCAAATCTGACTTTGTGCATGAAATGGTGCGTTGGGGCGGTTTAGATAAATTACCCCCCGGTACGACTGTTCTAGATGTGGGCTGTGGAATTGGCGGTAGCAGTCGCATTTTGGCTGATAGTTATGGCTTTGCGGTGACAGGAGTTACCATCAGTCCCCAACAAGTGCAACGCGCTCAGGAGTTAACTCCGAATGGACTGAATGTACAGTTTCAGGTGGATGATGCGATGGCGCTTTCTTTCCCTGATGCCAGTTTTGATGTAGTTTGGTCGATTGAAGCTGGACCCCACATGCCTGATAAAGCCGTTTTTGCTCAAGAATTGATGCGGGTACTGAAGCCTGGTGGAGTCTTGGTTGTGGCTGACTGGAATCAGAGAGACGATCGCCAAATTCCCCTGAATTTTTGGGAAACACCTGTCATGCGACAACTACTCGATCAGTGGTCTCATCCAGCTTTTGCCAGTATTGAGGGCTTTTCTGAACTTTTGGCGGCGACGGGATTAGTGGAGGGAGAAGTGATAACAGCAGACTGGACAGCTGCAACACTGCCTTCTTGGTTAGATTCTATCTGGCAAGGAGTTATTCGACCAAGCGGGCTGGTACGTTTTGGTCTATCTGGCTTGATTAAATCTCTGCGAGAAGTGCCAACTTTACTACTAATGCGTCTGGCATTTGGTACGGGTCTTTGTCGCTTCGGGATGTTCCAGGCGGTACGGGCGAATTCAGTTATTGTTTGAATTGGTAAGTAGGTAGGCTGTTAGCTATTAGCTATTAGCCCTTTAGCTCTAATCGTAAGGCGCTATAGCAATTTAGGGAGTCCAGTTTCTAGCCGTTTTTGGTATAGAAACCGGGTTTCTGGCTTCACCTGCGTAATTACTATTGAATATTTCTATCAATTAAAGAACTTGTGTTTGCTGCATAAGTTGTAATGTTGCTTTTAAATCTTTGAGATTACTCAAGTCAATATTTTGATTTTGTTTCTTCACTTCTTTCAGAGACTTTAAGTTACTTTTTGCAGCTATTCCCGATACTAATGGATACTCAAAAGTCTCATTAGCAAAGTAGTTTTGTGCATCCTTACTCAGCATAAACTCGACAAATTTTTTGGCAATATTGGGATGTTTTGCTGTATTTAAAATTGCCACACCTGCAACATTCACTAAAGAACCGACATCATTGGTAAAATGATGTTCTACTGGTACTTTTGGATTAGTTTGTTTAATCTTTTCTAAATAATAGTGATTGACAAAGCCAACGCTAATTTCACCACGGGAAAGTGCTTCTACTATCGATGTGTTGTTGGCATAAACTTTAGGATTATTCGCTTTAATTCCTTCTAGCCATTTCTTTGCCTTTTCTTCTCCTTCAGCAACTCGTAAAGCAGTCACAAAAGATTGGAATGAACCATTAGTGGGTGCCCAGCCAATTTTGCCTTTCCATTTTGGTTCAGTAAAACCAAAAATTGACGCTGGTAATTCTGCGGTTTTGACTAAGTTGGTATTGTAATCTACAGTACGCACTCGACCTGTAATACCTAACCATTTTCCTTCTGGTGAGCGGTAGCTGCTATCAACCAAATTCAGAAGTGATGCTGGTAATTCTGCGGTTCTACCAGCTTCCTGAATAGCTCCTAAAGCTCCTCCATCTTGAGCAAAAAATATATCTACTTTACTATTTGCTCCTTCTTCCAAAATCGCCGCAGCTAGCTCAGAGGTATCTCCATAGCGAACTTGAAGTTTGGCTCCTGTTTCTTGCTCAAATTGCTGAATCAGTTTCCCTACCAGCTTTTCGTTACGCCCAGAATAAATGACTAATTCTTTTTCCAAAGTCCCACTAGTAGTCGTGCTGCCTACTGGGGTACTTTGAGGCGATGATTCACTAGTTGTTGTCGGAGTCTCATTATTACATGCGATCGCAAAGCATCCACTAACGACTGTTAATCCTGCTAAATATGCAAACTTGCGACGCTTCATATTTTACCTCTCAACTTTCAAGAAAAATTCTCAATAATCATATCATATTTTATTGTCGTATTCTCAATCTCAAGTCAGGAGGAGTACATATTCGCTTGTCGGAATTGTATGATATCGAGTCCGGTAAGTCAGTTATTATTAGTTTTTCTCCGCGTCAGTTTTATCTTTGGTATTTAACCGGACATGATATGAGATACCAATATGAAAATATGAAAGGCAGGCTGTGCCGTAATCAAGATGTCTGCAATCAATTGATATCATGTCTATCTCATCAGTTAAAATTAGAATTTCTCCGCGTCCCTAGGTCTTTGTGTCAGTCTTAATGAAGTACATCTTCATGATATTCAGTAACGCAGTATAGCTGCCAAAGGTGCATTGCCGGGTACTTTTTCTGGTGCAACCGCAAAAACTTTACCACCATTCAGGAGTGTATGTAATGCGGCTAAATCCATTAAATCCTCATCACCTGCTTGTTGTTCAGAGTGGACATGGATACTATTTGTATCAGGTTCAAATACACCCCATTTTTGTTCTCCGACTGGGACGAATAAAGACTCAATTCGTTGAAAATAAGCTGCACTCACAACTTCAGGAATATTGTTAGTAGTTTTCCCTGTTCCTAAATTCGCTTGATAGTAAGCAACTGTTTCATGCTGTTGTGCTTCAAAATAAGGTTCCAGAATTTGCCATGCTTGTGCGTGTAATTCCTCTGGTTTCAATTGATCTGGATTTCCACTAATACCTTCATCGACTAAGTTGGCATAGGAATTTGCTTGTTTGTAGATGGGTAAAAGATAATCGACACCCGCTAAGACTAACGGATATTGCTGATTTTTTAAGAACTCCTGTAAACCATTATTTACTTTGTGGAAGTAGCGCAGTATATTTTCTTTGGCATCATCATTACCCGCACCTTGTCCATGAAATATTGCGGTTCTACCACCACCTCCTCCTTGAGTTGTACCTGTGTGAAATTGAAGGCTTTTTTCTGGATCATCGTACTTCAATGCTTCTGCAATACTAGTGGGGACATCTTCTAACTCGATTTCACGGACACTGTAACGGGTAGCTTGAAATAAGCGCACCAAATTTTGACTCAAAGCCAAAATATAAAAATTGCCATCACCTGTAAGCATTGACATTAAAGGCTTAAGATGGAAGCGATCGCTAACTACAACTAATTCTTGAAAATCAATAGGTACAGTGTAGTAACTAAAGAAGTTTTGGGAAACAAAAATTGCCAAGCCGTCACTTTGGTGTTGCCAAAAATCATATTCATCTAATTCATAGATTGGTGTCAGTAAATCTTTTGCTTCCTGACTACGAAGTCCAATTTCTATTAGTTTTTCTTCGGCTTCTTTGATTAGGTTTTTAAATCGAATGGGATTTTGTAGCGTTTCTGCACTCATTTTATAAGTTGGCATATAAATAGAAACGCAATTAGTCTCGGCTGCTTTAGTTAAAATTGCTAATTCATCAATCGAGAATAATTTCATGGATAATTTCTCCTGCTTGCTATATTTTAGTGTTGAAGATGAAATAAGTTTTTCAGGATATTTTTGTGATTTCCGATAATACATTCTGCCTTTTATCCTGTTACTTTGACATCCTCCCACCGTCTATAGCTGTGCCTATCCATAGGAAGATTACTGTGCGATCGCCAAAACCGAATATATACTAAGAACGGTTAGAAAATGAACTTATCACAATGCTATTAGCGTTTATTTATACGTCTTGTAGCTAATCGCTATAGGCGTAGCCTTCTCGTAGAGTACAGCTAATAGCTAACCGCTCGCACTATAGCAACGATTTAAGACTGACACGGAGACTTGGAGACGCGGGGACACAGAGAAATTTTAAGGCAAACATAATATGATATATCTATGGAAACCCCACACTCTATGGCAGTAGATACAAATATTAATTAATCACTAAATATTCGCACTAAATCATCAGCAACAGATATTTCCACAGATGCACCTTCTGGTATCGCTGTATCAATCCCAGTGCGAATATGAATTTCTTGACCCGAAGGAGTGTGTAAACAGTAACGATACTCCCTCCCTAAAAACCGGCGACTGCGAATCACTAGGGGACTATGAGTGCATAGTTGCAATATACAGTCTTCTTGACGAATCATGATTTCCCCAGTCTCTGGAGAATCTTTGGTTTTTACATCAAATTTGCCAATTTCTGTTGACCAAAAATGACCTTGGCGACGAGCTGGCAGAAAATTAGCTTGGGTGACAAATGCCGCGACAAATCGGGATGCTGGATGGGTATAAATTTCCTCTGGTGTACCGATTTGTTCTAAGTGTCCTTGCTGCATTACCCCCACAATATCGCACATTGCTAAGGCTTCTTCTTGGTCATGGGTAACAAAAACTGCCGAAGTACCCGCAGCCTTAATAATATCTCGCATTTCTTCCCGCAATTGTAATCTAACTTGTACATCTAAGTTAGATAAGGGTTCATCGAGGAGGAGTAATTTTGGTTGGGGTGCTAAAGCCCGCGCTAAAGCGACTCGTTGCTGTTGTCCTCCCGAAAGTTCGTAGGGGTAACGTTGTTCCAAACCTGTGAGTTGGACAAGTTTCAGGGTTTCGGATACGCGCTGTTCTATTTGTTGTTTGCTGAGATTTTTTAAGCCAAAGGCGACATTTTTCACTACTGTTAAATGGGGAAACAGGGCATAATCTTGAAAAACGATGCCAATATCCCGATTTTCTGGTGGTATCCAATTTGTGCGATCGCAAACCACCTTACCACCTATTTTTACTGTTCCAGTCTGAGGACGCTCTAAACCACCAATTAATCGCAAGAGTGTGGTTTTCCCGCAACCTGATGGACCCAGAAATCCTAATATATCTCCTTCCAGTAATCTCAAAGATACATTATTAACAGCAGGTTTACTATCTTCAGAGTATTGTTTAGTGATGTTTTCTAGGCTGAGTATTACTGATTGTTTCATAGTTATAAATATATATATTGAATATATCAAAAATGTTGACCAAAAATTTAGTTCAATCTCAAATTCAAAATTGGCTTAGGTTTTAGCTCTTTTTTCCTGGGATAATACTAAAAACGTGGAAATCATGGATACAAATAACATTGCTAAGGAGGCAGATGCCGCATCATCAAAATCAACATTTTCTGTCGCTTTCCAAATTTCGACGGCAAGGGTATTAAAGCCGATTGGTGCTAGCATAATTGTGGCAGGTAGCTCCTTGATTGCAGTTAAAAATACCAGCACTGCGCCACTGACTAAACCTGGACTCACTAAAGGAATCGTGACTTCTCTTAAAGTTTGCCAAGGAGTTCTCCCCAAACTGCGAGCGGATTCTTCTAATCGAGGGCTGACTTGTAATAGGGAACTGCGGATGTTTCCGACTGATTGAGGTACAAATAATACCAAGTAAGTAAATATTAGCATTGGTAAGGTTTGATACAGTACCGGCAAGTAATTTGCACCAAAAAATACCACCGCTAAGGCAACCACAATTCCAGGTAAACCAAAGGCGATGTAAGAACTTCGCTCAATTATGGCAGTGATTTTACTGGGGAAACGTACAGATAAAATTGCGATCGGTAGGGCAAAAATAGTAGTTGCTAAACCTGCTAATCCGGCTGCGGTAACTGAGTTGAAAATTGCTGGGAACAAGTTGGGAATTGCATAATCGTTATTCAATATTCCCCGTACCAACCAAAATAAGCTGACTCCCACAGGTAATGCTACCCCCAACAAAGTAATTACCAAGCAAAAACTAAAGGCTACCCACTTCCAAATTCCCAGCTTGATAATTTTCGGGGGGCGCAAAGCCGCAGAACCGCGAGTATAATAAGCGGCGCGGCTCCTAACTCGATATTCAACCCATAAAATTGCCATGACTAAGGTGACTAACATTAGGGAAAGGGCGGCTGCGCTATTGCGGTCAAAACTGGTTTTATACTGAATAAAAATCGCCCTGGTAAAAGCATCAAATTGCATTAGGGAAGGTGTTCCGAAGTCACGCAGACTATATAATGCCACCAACAATCCCCCAGCCACCAAAGATGGTTTCAACTGGGGTAAAACCACACGCCATAAGGTTTCTCGACTACTATAGCCCAAGCTACGTCCGGCTTCTTCTAGGGAGGGGTCCATTCCTTGTAAGCCAGCACGCACACTCAAAAGCATATAGGGATAGGTAAACAAGGTCATTGACAAAATCACCCCAGGCCAGCCATATATGGATGGTAATTCCTCCACCCCCAAGGGTTCCAGCAACAGCTGTAACAGACTACCCCGTGGTGCAAAGGTGGCAATCAGGGCAAAACTCCCCACATAGCTGGGCACTGCTAAGGGTAAGGTTGTTGCCACTAACCAAAAGCCTCTTCCGGGTAGGTTTGTCCGCACTGTCAAAAATGCTAAGGGTACGGCAATCAAAGCTGATAAAAGAGTCACAATTGTCGCCATCCCAGCACTATTCAACATAATTGTCAAATAGCGAGAATTGGAAATTAAATCCCATAACCCCTCCCCACCAATACTTGCAGCGCGGATTACCAAATAGAGAAAAGGTAAAGTGATGGCAACTGCCACCACCCCGGCTGTAATAGTCAGAAAAAGTGGGGGACGAGCCGCTTTCATGGTTTACAATACTCCCGCTTGCTGCAAAACTTTCAAAGTACCTGGCAAATCAGCTAATTGACTCAAATCTAAGCGAGGAGGAGTTAATTTATTCAGGGGAATTTGTCCTGCTGCGGATTTTGCTCCTCTGACAAGGGGATATTCCGTGGTTTGTTCAGCAAAATAATTTTGTGAGTTAGTTGAGAGCAGATAGTTAATCAAATTCTCTACATCTTTGCGTTGATCAGTTGTTTTCAAAACCGCCACACCAGCTATATTTACAATTGAACCTGCATCTTTATTCGTATAGTGGGCTGCAACTGGAAAGTTAGGATTAGCTTTTTTGAAGCGACCTAAATAATAGTTATTTGCTAATCCCAGATGAATCTCACCTCGACCGACTGCTTCTAGAATTGCGGTATTTTTCCCGTAGTCTTTAACCCCATTCTTTTTCATTCCCCGCAACCATTCTACGGTTTTTTGGTCGCCCTCCAACTTCCGCATCGCTGTGACAAATGACTGGAAAGAACCGTTTGTTGGTGCCCAACCAACTTTTCCCCGCCATTTTGGTTGAGTTAATTCCCAGATAGATTTAGGTAAATCACTCTGTTTCACTAGTTTGGTGTTGTAATTCACCACCCGCGCTCGACCAGAAATCCCCATCCAATTGCCCGATGGAGAACGATAGCGAGAATCTACTTTATTGAGTATTGCTGCCGGAATTGCCAAGGTGCGTTCTCGTTGTTGTAAGGTTCCTAAAGCCCCGGCATCTTGAGCAAAGAACATATCTGCACGGCTATTGTTGCCTTCTTCCAAGAGAGCGATCGCTAATTCTGCGGTATCACCGTAGCGAACTTGAATATTCAGTTTTAGGTCTTTCTTGGCTTTCTCAATCAACGGGGCAATTAACTTTTCTTCTCTGCCAGAGTAGATAGTTAGAGTCTTCGATTGTTGAGCATTGACAGCTAAACCCGTTCCCAAAACAACGACTGCTAAAGTACCAGCACAAAACTTTGCCAATGGTAATTTTTTCAATTTAGTTTTCCTCCACAACTCTTAATAATTATTTGCAACATTTTGACTTAACTTTATCAGTAATAATTAGCAAAAACAAGTATGTAATAGAACTCTATTTTTTTGAGTGAAGATTATTGATTATCGCTATTGCAGCATTTACAGTCATGCCAAATCAGTAAAATGCTACTTTAACGATATTTCACGAAATTCCTGATACAAGTATTCTCTCTTATCTACCCTTACCCGTTGCTAAAGGTATGAGAATTGCACTTAAACCGGAAAAACAGTCAAAATCTGTTTTTAAAAGCTGTCATTTGTTTCTTTGCACATTTTTCATCAAGATACTTAGAAAATAAATTAATGTGATTCTTTATTGAGATATATTTTTATCACTATTGACTTTAATAGTCAATACTTATAGTATCAATTCAAGCATACTTCCGATTGATACATTTGGAAATTTGTATCGATAGGCTGGACAGAAAAATATCAAACAAGACTTGTGAGTTCAATATGCCTCGGTATTGATAGCTTGTTGATGAATTCCTCAGCAGCTTTGTCTCAGCCATGAGTTAAGTTATGGAATTCCCACTTAACCTTCTTCTTTGCATAGAAGAGGGTCAGATGTTATGCACATTTGCTGCTACACCAGTAAATATCCAAAATTTCTGTTAACACTGAGTGATGAGATGAATTGCGCGTGAGTTGACGACAGTTCTGTGACGGCAGTTGCTACAAGTCGGCGGAGCCGCCCAATGCACTGCCTCACCAATTTCTCCTGTTCGCGGAGCGTGCCGAAGGCATAGGGAGAACAGGGAACAGAACAGGTCGGAAACGAGCAATCATTATGCTATAGTCTTTTATAACAAACGCTGTTTACTCTAATATGTTAAAAGTTGTCAAAGTCAGATTATATCCAGATGCCCAGCAGCAGCAGTCACTAGCGCAAGCTTTTGGATGTTGTCGTTGGCTTTGGAATTACTGTCTGAATTTGATGAACCAAACATACAAAGAGACAGGCAAGGGTTTGTCTGGATACGCAGTAAAAAAGATAATTCCTCAGTTAAAAAAAGAGTATGAATGGTTAACATCGACCTATTCACAATGTTTGCAGCAAGTCTGTTTAAATCTAGGAGTAGCATTTAACAACTTCTTTGAAAAAAGAGCTAAATACCCTAGATTTAAATCAAAGCATGGTAAGCAGTCAATACAATATCCTCAAAATGTCAAAGTTGCTAATAATTGTGTAACCCTCCCAAAAATAGGAGATGTAACAGCAATTATCCATAGACCTATCGAGGGGAAAGTCAAGACTGTAACCATATCTAAAAATTGTTCCAATCAATACTTTGCAGCTATTCTGTTTGACGATGGCAAAGACAAACCAGAATCAAGCACAGACGGTAAGGCAATAGGTATTGATTTGGGGCTCACTCACTTCGCTGTTACCAGTGAAGGGTCAAAGTTTGATAATCCTAGAATACTGAACAAGCATGAGAAGAATTTAAAACTCAAACAACAGCAATTATCTAGGAAGCAGAAAGGTTCTAATAACCGTATTAAATCTAGAAAGAAGGTTGCTAGAGTTCACAGAAAAATAGCTAACTGCCGTGAATATTTTCTGCACAAGCTATCTCGTAGGATAGTTAACGAAAACCAAGTTATCGTGCTTGAAAATCTCAATGTTAAAGGCATGATGCATAATCATTGTTTGGCTAAATCCATTCATCAAGTAGGATGGGGAATGTTTTGCACAATGCTTAAATATAAGGCAGAAATGGAAGGAAAAATTTATCAAGAAGTTGATAGATTTTTCCCTAGTTCAAAAACCTGTCATGTGTGCTTAAACCAAGTTGGTAGCCTACCTCTTGATATAAGATTTTGGACTTGTGAAAACTGCCATACAAAACATGATCGGGATGTAAACGCAGCTATTAACCTCAGAGATGAGGGACTACGAATTTTGACGAGCGAACTAGGCGAGGTTTCCTCGCCTAAAGCACGCGCGAGTTTGACCTCTGGAACGGGGGATAAAGCCTGTTGCCCAGATGTAAGTCGGAGTAAGGGAGGACGCAAGAAATCCACTACTCCGCTTTCTGTTGGACAGGAAGCCTACTGTGTACGCGAAGCGTCACTGTAGGTAGTTCACACTTTCAGTTCTCCCTGCCAAAAGGAAGAACTGTTTTTTTAATGAAAAACTCAATTTATAATCACCACTAAACACAAATTAAGCTGTTAAGCGCCTAAATTTAGATAGAGAAAGCGGGCAGGATGCCCCGGATTTATCCGTGGGCATTAATTGCTAGCTACCGCTTCACTCTTCGAGAAGGCTTGCGCCTACGCGAAAGCGAGTATTACGAATTGCGAATTGCGAATTGCGAATTGTACTGACAGGCTCAAGAAACTGGGCTTCTAGGAGAATTCAGGCGATCGCATTCACATATAATTGCATGATAACTAAATCAAAAATCAATCGCAGCCCAATCCGGTTGACGATAGTAGCGTGTCATGTCATCAAATTTGCGTAATTCGCCACGATGTACTAAAAACTCTGGAGAATTCCCCAGCCATTTTTCATTTAACTCGGAGAGTTCTTCTACCAATTTTTGTCGATCTAAATCTGGTTTCATCTCACCAAAATACCCCAGCGTTACATGGGCTGTTAAATGATAGTTTTGTTCGATTCCTAAAGGCATTAATTGCGAGTTTTGGTAAATAGTGCGGCGGAAACTAATAATTTGTTCGTAGGAACTGCGTTCTTGAGGAACCAAACAAACAGCGATAGCTCTTGGCATTAACATAACCCCAAGTATGGAAAAACGAATTGGAGTCGCTGGCTGGGAGTTTTGTCGGTACTGCTGGAAAATACTCGTGCAGCACGATCGCAAATCTGATTCATAATTGGGATTGCGATCGCAAGCATCTCGATAAGCATTATCCCAAATCAAATCAGCCAAGGTTAAATGAAAACTGCCAGTGGGTAAAGGCACTAATAGTTGGGAAGCGATCGGTAAATTTAATAGTTGTACTTGATACTCCTGCAATTGCTTGTAAAAACCAGCATTCCTGTCATCCTCCTCGCTGGGTGGAGTAATAATTGTATAGCCAGGAAACGGTGCAGCTTGTCGTTCTCCTGTGGGTAATTTTTGATACTTGTACGACTCTTGAATATTTTGAACTTGGATTTGATAAGCCTCTAGTCGCGTCATTCGTGCCAATCGATTCAAATAAGTTTGAAAATCGTCATCCACCCTGTCTGTACCTCGCACTACTAATTGAAATTTGTCCCTCAACTGCTTATTTTAGGCAATCCTACTCAAATTAACAGGGTGATGTAAAAACTGTATAGCTTTCTTGGTTTTACTTAATGGGAAGCAGCAATAAGCAAACGGGAGACAAAGTCAAATATACCTCTCCTGTGTACATATTCCTGGATTTCAGCTTATTTTCAACTGGGAAGGAACCGTATTTGGGTAAAAGAACGTCATGGAGAGAAATGAAAACCTGTATGAAATATTCTGCTAACTATCTTGCCTCTGCAACTTAAAGATGCTTCTGCTCTTCCCAATTTTGGAGTTATGAAGTTAAAAATGGGTTGGACATGTTTAAAATGATTCAACGATTATGGCGAGAACAGCTAGCGAATACGTAGTACATATGATGATGGAAAGCGGGCACCGCGAAGAAATACGCTTTCCCACAATCCAGGATTTTCAGAAGTGGTATAGTGGCGAACTAATGCCTAAAGCTGCTTCTGATGATTTCATTAGCGTGCCGATCAAAAATATTCAGGGTGAATATATGGTTGTCCGCCCTTCTAAGGTTGTGGCAATTCGTGTTGAACCAATTTTTAGCTCTAGTGTCGAACGATTCACGTAAACAATGAGAAAAAAGTTTGCTTTACTTTCCTTGAGTCTAGGTATCGCTACTGTTATACCGTTTTTATCTGTTGTTGCTCAGGTGCCTAGCTTGCCTAGCTTGCCGACACCGGGCAACCCCCAGATAACACCACCGTTACCACCAGCCCCTCAACCTGAATTAACTCCACCGCTAAAATTGATGGAGCTAGGGCTTGATTGCAAACCTGCCCATGGTTGCCTGGGTTGGGACGAACAGCTATTTTGGCATCGAGGTAAAAAGGGCGATCGCACGGCGCTATTGCAATCGATTGACCATAGTTTACGCTATTTAAATACTCCTAGGGCTGCCAATGTGTATCAAAATTATCCAGTCCAAGGAATTACTTTAGAACGGGTACGTAAAAGTTTGCAGCGTTTCCGGCAATTGCTTGTTGCCTCGAAAACTCCAGCAGAACTGCAAGCCAAGGTTCGGAAAGAATTCGCATTTTACAAGTCGGTTGGTAATGATGGTCAAGGTACTGTTAAATTTACTGCATATTACGAACCAGTTTATACAGCTAGTCGGACACGTACTGCCCAGTATAAATATCCAGTTTATCGACTTCCTAGCGATTTAGATAAATGGGCAAAGCCACATCCAAAGCGAGTTGATTTAGAAGGTGCGGATGGGTTGTTAGGCAATAAGAGCCAACTACGTGGTTTAGAAATGCTTTGGTTCCGCGATCGCTTGGATGCCTATATGATTCATATCCAAGGTTCAGCACAAATCAAATTAACCAATGGCAAAACAACAAGTATTGGCTATGCTGGTGCCACTGACTACCCCTGGACGAGTATTGGTGGGGCATTAATTAAAGATGGTAAATTAAACCCAAAAAATGCCACAATGCCAGCCATGATTGCCCATTTCAAAAAGAACCCTCGCGATTTAGATATATATTTGCCACTTTGGGAAAGATTTATTTTCTTTAAAGAAAGCAATGGTAAACCGGCGACTGGCAGCATTGGTGTACCTGTAACCGCCGAACGTTCAATTGCTACTGATAAATCATTAATGCCTCCCGGTGCATTGGCATTAATTTATAATAGTTTTCCCTATCCTGCGCCTGGTGGTGGTTTAGAAAGACGTGCGGTTAGCCGTTTCGTTCTCGATCAAGATACAGGTAGCGCCATCAAAGGTCCTGGACGTGTCGATTATTTCATGGGAACCGGGAAGTTAGCAGGCGATCGCGCTGGCATAACTGGGGGCAATGGGCAACTACATTATCTATTACTCAAGGAATAATCTCCTCGTGTAAATTAGCATAATTATTTAACATTACTTAACTCGTAGTCAACATGCAGATGCGATTGTTGGCTACGAGTTGACAATTCAAGAGTTGCTGGAGAGTCTTTTCATTTTTTAGTGATTAACAGGGAACATTAACTCACGGTTACAATTGTAGGTTCAAAGACAACAGAGACTTTGAGATTAAATTCGGTTTCAAAGACTTCTTTGCTATAGTCTAAACTCCAAAGTTCTAACGAGCAGTCGTCGTTGGGGTAGGTAGGATAAACGCGCAATTTAAAGCTCTTTTCCTGGGGATTGTAATCGCATTGAATTCGGGAGATTGCACCAATTTGCCGACGGTCTAAGGCTGTTGCTAAACGCAAGATAGCACTCAAATGATTCACCATTAAACGGTGTTCTTTATTGACTAAATTGCGATAGTTTTCGTGCTTTTTCTTCGGTGGAGATTTGCGATGATAACGGGCAATATTGGCGATAATTTCGATCTCGGTTTCGGTATAACCTAGGAGTTCGCTATTACGAACAAGATAGTAGGAATGTTTGTGGTGTGCTGAATGACTGACATAGTGACCACAGTTATGTAAAATTGCTGCTGCCCAAAGTAATTGGCGACATTCTGGTTCCCAATTGTGGAGAGTTGCTTGGGTTTGGTCAAATATACTCAGGGCAAAATTAGCAACCCTGTCGCTATGTTGCAAATTGGTATGATACTTTTTGGCGGTTCTGAGGACACTGCGCTGTCTCACCGAGCCTTGGTAACGCAGACGATCTTCAATCAAACCGTGAGTCAGCATCCAATCGACAATTACGCCTTCTCGCAAAGAACGCTCACATACAGTGATAAATTCGGCGCTGAGTAATGTCATTGCTTCTTGCAAGACTACCGCACCGGCTAAAATCACTTCCGAACGTTTTTCTGGCATTCCCGGAATTGCTGCCCGTTCAATATTATTTCGATGTCGCAAGCGATCGACTAATTCCCGCAAATCCCGGAGAGGAAATTGATAGCCGTTGAGGGTGGAGGGAATAAATCCCAAATGTTCGCGAGCGTGGATTGCGGCAATTGTTTCTATGGTTCCCGATGTTCCTACTAAGCGGGGAGACTCACCAAACTGATAATTGGCGACAACCTGTTCTACCGATCGCTCTAGCATTCCCCTCACATATGCTTGGAGGTATTCAAATTCATGGGTAGAAATGGGGTCAGTGGTAATTAGTTCGCTAGTCAGACGGACTGCACCAATTTTAGTGCTAGTCAGCGTCCGTTCTTCATGACTGTCACCCAAAATTATCTCTGTGGAACCACCACCAATATCAATAATTGTATGAGCTTGGTTATTAAATTCCATCCCCGATAGCACACCCAAATAAATCCGGCGTGCTTCTTCTTGTCCGGAGATTAAATCCACCTTCAACCCTAGCTGCACTTCAATATCGTGGAGAAAATCCTTGCCATTGGGGGCTTCACGGGTAGCAGAAGTGGCAACAGCAATCGTTGTTTCGACATTGAAAGTTTTGGCAACCTCTTGAAACCTTCGTAATGTCGCGATCGCCCTTTCCATAATTTCGGGTTTGAGGTTCCCCGTTGTCAAATCGCGATCGCCCAGTCGAACTGTTTCTTTTTCTCTGGCAATAATACTAAACGCGGGTAATGTCGGTTCTATCCGCACAATTACCATGTGTAACGAATTTGTTCCCAAGTCAATAGCAGCAATAATTCGCTGTTCTGCCATAGGAAATATCGGAATACTCTCCCTGCTAGCCGAAACCAAATCCACCATTTGTGTTTTCTCTCTGTTGTTGAAAAAGCTCGTGAAGAATGCAGAATTGCTGAATTCAGCTTGGATAATATCAGCTTGGACAATACTTAGTAGGGGTTTTTAAGCCGCTACTTCCTGCGATCGCTTTTACAAATAACTTACAAATAACAAATAAAGTTATTCTATAGATGTAAATATTGTTAATTTTCGTTTCAAAACCCTACTTTCGGTTCTATGTTAAATCCTACCAAAAGCAACGGCGAACCTGTGTGGTTAAGTGTCATCAGGCTTTTACGCTGGCACAAACCCGAAGGTAGACTCATTTTAATGATTCCGGCTTTGTGGGCTGTATTCCTCGCCGCCGCAGGCAAACCACCTTTACCTCTCGTTGGGGTAATTATCTTGGGAACCCTTGCCACTAGCGCCGCAGGTTGTGTTGTCAACGATTTGTGGGATCGAAACATCGATCCAGAAGTGGAACGTACCAAGAATCGTCCCATAGCATCCCGGACGCTGTCTGTAAAGGTTGGTATTGTTGTGGCGATTGTGGCAATGGCTTGTGCAGCGATTCTGGCTTTTTATCTTAACCTGTTGTCGTTCTGGTTATGTGTAGCAGCCGTACCAGTTATTTTGTTATATCCTGGAGCCAAGCGAGTATTTCCGGTTCCCCAATTGGTGTTATCGATTGCTTGGGGTTTTGCGGTTTTAATTAGTTGGACTGCTGTCACCAAAAGTCTTTCCCTGCCGACTTGGTTGTTATGGGGAGCTACTGTACTTTGGACGTTAGGATTTGATACCGTTTATGCCATGTCCGACAGAGAAGATGACAAACGCATCGGTGTCAACTCTAGTGCTTTGTTTTTTGGTAAATATGTGGAAATTGCGATCGCATTTTTCTATCTGGGTACTGTAGCTCTCCTGGCTTGGTTGGGTATTGTAATTCACCTGCATCTTGGTTTTTGGATTAGTTTGGCAATCGCTACTGGGGGATGGGTATGGCAATATTTTCGCCTCCAAAATCCGCATTTACCTAGTTCGATATATGGGGAAATGTTCCGGCAAAATGTTTGGATTGGTTTTATTTTATTGGCTGGAATGGAAGCTGGATATTTATTGTAATTTACCATTGATGAGAACATGGGGGTGACTCCCATGTTCTGCTTCTAGCAAATTTAGTTTTAATTGAAATTTACAGTTAAATCTAAATCTAAATATAAATCTAAATTAAAACTGAAAATATTCATGAACTTGGCTTAACTTTTTGCTCCCAATGTGCAGCAATCAAAGACATTATCTTATCAAGAATAATTCCGACTCCGCCCAAATAAAATATTGCCAGAATAATCTCACTAATATCAGAATTGTTATAAGCATTAACAATAAAAAATCCTAATCCATCATCAGATAAAAGCATCTCCGCAGCGACAACAGCTAACCAAGATAAACCTAAAGCAATTCGTAAACCTGTAAAAATATAAGGTAAAGTAGCAGGCAAAAGTACCTTATAAAAATGCTTAAATATAGGTAATTTGAGCATTCTACTAACATTAATATAATCTTGAGGAATTAATTGCACACCTAAAGCTGTATTGAGAATAATCGGCCAAATTGCAGTAATAAAAATCACAAATATTGCTGAAGGATTTGGTTTGAGAAATATAGCTTGGGCTAATGGTAGCCAAGCTAAGGGGGCGACAGGGCGTAATAATTGAATGACTGGTTCAACTGCTTGTTTAATTAAGGGAACTAGACTAATCAGAAAACCAATCGGGATTCCGACTACTCCGGCAAGAAAATAACCCATTGCCACCCGTTTTAGACTGGCTATAAGTAACCAAAATAAACCTTTATTATTATTTCCTTTATAAAAGAATGGATGACTAATTAATTCCCAAGTATCTGTGACAACTTGAATTGGAGAAGGTAAGGAAGTATCAGGTCGTAGACTTAATAAATGCCAAATAATTACCAGCACAAAAATACCCGCAAATGAGGGTAAAATTTGCTGGATTTTCTTTTGGATAATTGCATAATTTATTTGTATCTGCATTTGGAATTATTATCCTCTTTCTAATTTGTTATCACATTTTGTAATTCATATTTTCGTTATTCTAATACTCAAATATATGGTATTGATTGAGTATTGATTGAGTATTCATTTAGTATTTATTTTTGGTGATGTCAGATATAGATGAGGATTTTCAGGGTCAAATTCCAAACCGTTAAAAAATTTCTCAATTCCCCGCGAAGTGCTTGCAGGAATTGCTTGTTCTTGACCAATCTTTTTCGCCACTTCTCGCCAAATATCTTCACGATTAACAGCATCAACTAATGGTTTCGTTTCCATCTCCGGCGAACGATTTCCCCAGCGCATATCTTCAAATAAAAACCATAAATCATGACTTTTATATGGATAAGAAGCATTATCTGCCCAAAATTTCACGACATGGGGACTGTTTTCCACAACTCTGCCATTCCCATAATCAAAAGTACCTAATAAACGCTGACTAATCACATCTTTAGGTATACCTATCCATTGTTTCTGGTAAACAATCTCGAATAACTCAGCTTTATTTTCTGGACGATCGCACCAAATTTGTGCCTCCATAATTGCTGCTAAAATAGCTTGTGCGGCTTTGGGATATTTATCAACCCATTCCCCACGCATGACAAAAGCTTTTTCGGGGTGATTATTCCATAGTTCCCCACTTGTCACCGCCGAATAACCAATCTTTTGTTTAATTAAACGCTGATGCCAAGGATCGACAACACAAAATCCTTCCATTGAACCACCGCGCATATTGGCAACCATTTGTGGCGGCGGAATCACAATTAATGATGCATCTAAATCTGGATCGATTCCCCCATCAGCTAACCACCAGCGCATAAAGAAATCCCCCGTGACTCGCCGGAAAGGTATAGCAAAGCGAATTGACTCCCCTGATTTGGCTTTGGTTTGTAATGCTACCTTCATCGGATAACTATCCAAACCCAAATTCAAGTTTTTGTAAGCATTCGCAATGGAAATACCCTGACCATTGAGATTTAAACGTGCCAGGATATACATCGGTATTTTGCGGTTGTAGCTAATCTCCCCCGTGGCAATCAGATAAGCCATAGGAAACAGCAAATGTGCCCCATCCAAACCTTCATCCGCCGAACCCAACATCAATTTATCCCGTGTGACTGCCCAGGATGGCTGCTTTTGGACAATCACATCTGGTACGCCATACTTAGCAAACATCCCTTTGGCTTGAGCAATAATTAGCGGACAACAACTAACTACTGGGACAAAACCGAGAATGGCTTTAGTGGTTTCTGGTGTATCACTGTAACCTGCATAGACACCGGGATTTAATCGCGCCAGAGTTGAATTTTGAGATTGCTGAATCTTGGCGATATTATAGGCGATCGCAGTTGCACCAGTCGCAGCCAAAAATTTACGTCGGGAAAGCTTCGCCATACATGGGAATTTTGGGGATTTAGTAATGGATGCGATTAAAAAAGCAGTCCGATTAACTATCTAACTGCCAAAAATCAGAAATTTACGAGTTAATTTGATTGAATCCTCGCATCCAAAATTTTATCAATGCGATCGCGTGTTTCCAAAATATGCGCCTTGGTATATTCGTCATTCGAGTTGACGGACTTTAATTTTTCTTCAAGTTGTTTTAATTTATACCAGGCAATTGTGCGAGCGTCATCGGGAAGACGCTTGGAGCCTTCTTCTTTACGCAACACCATACCCGTCAAAATATCTAAATAACTCCGTTGCAAGCCCCGTCTTAAGCTGGATATTTTGATATTTTCACGTTTGGGTTTAATCACCTCTGTCCAAATGCCCGATTGTAAAGTATCAAAAAGTTCCGGGATAGTTAGTGCTTTCCCTGATTTTGTTTTCATTTCCAGGTCTTTCATCCGCGATAGCCTGTCACCGGATAGCAAATCGACTAAAACCGAACTTTGGATAAATAAGACTAAATCGTGAATTGGATAGTCTAAGCGTCCCATTTGCGGTCTACTGCCCCAATGTCGCCATCGAGAAGGTGCTAATTTATTTAACAGTTCTGGTGGAAAATTGAAAGCATCTTCAGCAAACACATATTTTTGCAGTGTTGCTAAAGCTTCCCGTTGCTTTTCTAGAGGTACAGGTTCAAATGGTAAACGTCCATTGCGATCGCTGCTACGAACTCTGTAGAATGATTGTCCACCAATATATTTTGTTGTAAAGAAAATATTTTGGAAATAATTGCCCAAAACTGTCCCAAATTGTTCGCTAACATCGTTGATAGCATCATCATTGATGGGGTAACGCTTATTGATTAAATCCCACAGTTGCCGGGAGTTATCTAGTTGCCATTGGGAATAGGTAAGGACGTTGGCGCTATTATCCCAAGGGTTGACCGTCGGATCAAGATCAAACATATCTTCATCGGTAGAATAGCTTAATTCTGACCTTGTGGCTGACTCTTGGGCTATTTTATCTAGGAACGGCTTTTCTGCATTGGTTGTTGCTGCTGGTATCGGTGCGTAGCCATATTTAATCGCCCAATCATCGTAGGGACCAACAATACTGGGGAAATAATCACCCTGTTTGGTTCCTTTGGGGGCAATATTCGGGGGGATATAATCCATTACCGATGCTGTCAACCCTTTGGTATGACTAATTCCCGGAGTATTCATCTCTTCCGCTTTCAACATCGTACTACCGCGAAAATTGTGCCGCAATCCTAAAGTATGTCCGACTTCATGGGCAATAATTAAGCGCAAATATTCATGAATGTAGGTTTTGATTTGTTCGCTGGTGGCTGGGACTGTTGGTAACATCGTCATTGTCATTTTGCCCACAGCAAATTGGTTGGCGGCTTCAATGCCGTAACAAAGGTCGTATTCTCCTGCGAGTTGGGAGATTTGCCGGAGAAATCCACCTTGATTTGCCAGTTGATTTGGTGATTGTTGACCCTGGGAAAATAATTTCTGATCGAGTCCATTCCCACATAGTAAGCGGTTTTGCATCAATGTAGAAATCGATGTCCGATTCTGGGTTTGACTTGGTTGCACCAGTTGGCGATAATCGTTCTTGAGGGCGCGCACAAAACTGGCATCAACCAAAATATCAGCATCCAAAATTTCCCCAGTCAGGGGATTTACCCGTGATGGTCCCATGGCAAAGAATCCATCGACGGTATTGATCCAACGAATTGTATTGTAACGAATGTCTGCGGGGTCCCATGTCGCATTATCCGGCATTTGCTGCACTTGAATTGCGTCTTTAAAGCCAATTTTGGCAAAGGCTTGGTTCCACATCAATACCCCTGCTTTGATGGCATCACGGTACTCGAAGGGAACAGCATTATCAATCCAGAAAACTATGGGTTTCTTCGGTACGGAAATTGCCGCATTCGGGTCTTTTTTCTCCAGGTTCCAACGATTAACATACCTGACAAATGGATCGCGACGAGAGTCGTTGGATAAATCTTGGTATGCAGTAATGAAATAACCGACACGTTCGTCTGCTAACCGAGGGCGATAATTATTGTCTGGAAGTTGGGAAAGGCTGTAGTGAATCCGCAGGGTAAAACCACGACTATCTGCTAAAGTTTCAAAATTGGGTAAACCTGGTGTCTTGGATTGTGGGCTACCTCCAGCACCAGTCACATTCATTACAGACTCAACTTCAATATTTTGGGGGAAAGTCTTAGCGTTACCAAAATAAGACCCATCACCACCAGCAGCAACTCCTAAACTTGAGGATAATCCCGCCAAGTCAGTGAGTAATAGATCACCTAAATCTATCAATAGGGTTTTGCGTTCTGGATGAATACTTTTAATGGAAATATTATATAGAACTGAATCGCTGAAGGAACGGGCAAGCGATCGCACTTGGGGGTCGCCTTCACGGGTACGAAAATTGACATTACGAACTACAAACTGAAGGTTATTATTGACCCGTTGAAAGTAAAATAAAAAGTCCTGTAACGGCATCCCACTGTAAATACCACCTTCACCAATCCCTGATTCTAGCGTGGCTGTAGTTAAAAAGTTTTTATTCAGTTGTTCCGGCTTAATTTCCAAATAGATTTTATTCTTTTCTTTATTTCGATACAGCGTAAACAAACCAGCTAGACGCTGGGTATCTTTTGTCACCTCATCAAAGGATTCCAAATCATCACGTTTTGGTGGTTTGGTTTTTTCATCTGGCTTTTTGCTACTACTTTCGGGCTTTTTCTGATCTGAAGTCTTCGCCAACTGTAAAAAAGGTTGTTGGCTGGCTTTTTTCACATCTTCCACCACCCAGGCAAAGCCGTGTGGCTGTACCTGTTGATTTTTGCCTAAAACCCATACTTGTCCGGGTTTTAAACCGCCCTCTTTTTTATTTCCCCCTGTTTCCCCTACCCTCTGTTCTCCCACTCCATTATCGGTGACAACAGGTTTTGCGATCGCATTCATTCCCATAGTCAGGGCAATGGCACTAGAAACACCCAAAATACACCCATGTAATAAAAAAGCATCACAAGTTAATCGCTTCATTCCATCCATCCTTGGCAATCAAAACCCCACTTAATTGTGAGCATCGATAAGCTAGATCAAGCTTTGTTACCCCAACATTACTCAGCCCAGTTTGATGATTTTAAGCACTTAATACCAAGCAGTTAAAAATTTTAGGTAATTTTGGCACTATTTTAATGTAGTATATTTGCAAACAATTATAGGGAAAGCATTTTAACTGGAGATACTACCATATATCAGTATCTTGGTCGATAGCAAACAGTACCTAATTATGTATTTACTAGCATTTATTTCCTATTGACAGAGTATAAATAGAGGTTTGTAGTATCACATCCCAACCAGAGATGACAATTATCTCGTCAGTTCTGCTGATGAGGAAATGTGACAAAACAAACACAAATATATGAATTTTCTGACCAAATTTCTGACAAAACATTGATAGCGATCGCTAATTGGTGAAAAATACTCATTCTCTAGTTTTCAGTAGAGTCGTACAAATGCAAAAAACTGGAACTTGATTTGCGAATTCTCCCCTACTTAACTTTCTTTTTGCCCACAAATCAAGCCAAAGCGAATCAAACCGCTTTCATAACCGCGCTGCATTAACCCCAACGACAAAGCACCTTGAATTGTACTCCAACCGGAAAATAATAGCCCCCAAAGAGCTTGTAAGCTAAATGTAGAATCAATCACCATATTCCAAAAAGGGGCTACAGCATTAGACCAATCGGCTGTGCGAAGATTTTGTAGAGGTAGTTGACGGGCGATTTCTGCGTACTCCGGTAATGAAATCACGTAAGGTAAACAATAAACTCGATAAATCTCCTCTAAATGCTTTCTTTCCTCTACAGTTAAGGGGAAATTATCAATTGGACGATGACACCAAGTAACAATAATCATTGTTCCACCTGGCTTTAACACACGGTGACATTCCTGTAAAAACTTCACCTTATCGGGCATATGTTCGCCGCTTTCCAATGACCAAATTAAATCAAAGGAATTATCCGCAAACGGCATATTTAAAGCATCCGCAACTTGAAAATTTGTCCTATTACCTAAACCAAACTCCCTCGCACGTTGCTTTGCCCTTTCTGCCTGTACCGGACTCAAGGTTATCCCTGTCACCTTTGCACCAAATCTACCCGCCAAATACAGCGAACTGCCACCAATCCCGCAACCAACGTCAAGAATGTCGGAGCAACCGGAGTTCAAACTAACGAGAGGACGCGGAGATGTCGGGAAAATCTCTCCCTGTGTTTCCTCCTCACCCTCTAATTCCTCATCTAAAGCAAATTTCAACACTTCCTCAATCAAATCAATCTGTGCTTGACGACGTTCTTTCTTTTCAGTGCCGTCTGCACCGTAGTAACCGTGGTGCATATGTTCGCCCCAAACGTCCTCCCATAAACTAGAAGAAGCATCATAGAACTGCTGAATTTGCTGGTATAGTGTTGTGTTCATGGGTTAAGAAATGTTAAAAAAAAACAGAAATAAAATACACATATTCGTAGGCTACCATGTGTGTTTTGATTTGAATTAGGGTATTTTTCGCTCCCAGGAAGGTTCACCCAGCCAATATAACCTGGGATAATTTTATTTTTGACCAGAATATGACCGTTTCTCGGACAATTTGCTTGGGATTTCTAGCGGTTATCGCAGTAGGAACTCTCTTATTGATGATGCCTTTTTCGACTAGTAGCGGTGAGTGGAATAACCTAGTTGTGGCACTTTTCACCTCTACTTCCGCAGTCTGTGTTACGGGCTTATCAGTGGTAGACCCAGGGACGTATTTTTCTTTCTGGGGTGAATTATTTATCGCTTTGTTAGCACAAATTGGTGGTTTGGGTTATATGACAACAACCACTTTTTTAATTTTGCTAATTGGCAAAAGATTTGATATGCGACAAAAAATTGCGATTCAGCAAGCATTAGACCGACCTGGGATGAGTGGCAGTGTCCAAATTATTCGTTCAATTATTGCCACAACACTAATTTTTGAAATCACGGGTATTTTTCTCCTCATACCTGCTTTTGTGCCTCAATATGGATGGAGCAAAGGTTTATGGTTTGCTATTTTTCATAGTATTAGTGCTTGGAATAACGCTGGTTTTAGCTTATTTGAAGATAGTTTGATGGGGTATCAATTTTCACCCTTAGTCGTGTTGACAATAACTAGTTTGATTATTTTTGGTGGAATTGGCTATGGAGTGGTTTTAGAAGGGTATATTTGGTTGCGCGATCGCATCTATCAACGCCAAGAAAAACTGATTTTTTCGCTTGATTTTAAAGTTGCAACTACAACAACACTGATTCTACTAGTTCTGGGAACAATTGCTTTTTTAGGTGTGGAATTAAGAAATCCACAAACATTTGGTAATATCAGTTTTGGTAATCAAGTATTACTCGCTTGGTTTCAGTCGGTGACAACCCGGACAGCAGGCTTTAATACAATAAATATTAGTGAAATGACCAATGCTGGATTGTTTATTACTATTGCATTTATGTTTGCTGGTGCAAGTCCTGGTGGTACTGGTGGAGGTCTGAAAACGACGACTTTACGAGTTTTAACTAGTTGTACAAAAGCGATTCTTCAAGGTAAAGAAGAGGTTTTATTATATCAAAGAAAAATTCCCTATCCTCTAGTTTTAAAAGCAGTTGGTGTTTTGGTTGGCTCAGTAGCAACGGTGATTGCTTCAACAGTGTTAATTTCCCTAACTGATCCAGAAGTACCCTTTGTGCAAATCTTATTTGAAGTAGTTTCTGCATTTGCAACTGTTGGACTGTCAACTGGAATTACTGGTAGCGTGACTATTACTGCTAAGTTAATCCTAATTGCTACTATGTATATTGGTCGTGTCGGAATTTTACTATTAATGTCTGCTGTTTTAGGAGACCCGCGTCCTACTCGTATTCATTATCCTGAAGAAAACTTACTTGTTGGTTAAGTAATTATGTAAGGATTCATGAGTCAGAAGAAATGATATTTATAGTAGGAATATCGTTGAAAATAAACTCAAATTAATCTGACTTATGAAGTCTATATTCATCAGTTTTCAGCAAACTTATTAATTTTTGAGATAGCCTAAATAAGGAATACAATTGTGAACCTTTCATCATTAGGATTTTTCCGCAGTCTCCGTAAAGATAATAATCAATTTGCCGTGATTGGATTGGGACGTTTTGGACGTTCTGTGTGTTCAACACTACACAAACTTGGCTATCAAGTCCTGGCAACTGATATTGATGAGAAGCGTGTTTCTGATGCATTAACTGAAAAAATTGTCGGACATGCATTGCAACTTGATTCTACTGAGCCTGCGGCACTCAAAGAAGCAGGTATTTTTGAATTTGATACGGTAATTATTGCGATTGGTAACTATATTCAAGAAAGTATAATTACGACTTTAAATGTTAAAGAGGGTGGTGTTCCTCATATTGTTGCCAAGGCTTCCACTGAAGTTCATTGTAAGCTATTAACACGTGTTGGTGCTGACCATGTTGTGTTTCCAGAATATGAGGCTGGAAGTGCTTTAGCGCGAACTTTAACTAAACCATCAATTCTGGAAAGATTTGATCTTGATCCAGATAATAGTATTGTGGAAGTGATTGTGCCGGATGAATTTCATGGCAAAACAATAGCTGAGTTACAATTACGTAATCGCTATGGTGTCAATTTATTGGCTGTGAGCCGAGATGGTAAGTTTTTAATTAATCCTGAGGCTGATAAGCGACTGGAAAAGGGCACTCTGATGGTGGTAATTGGTTGTAATAAAAACATTAATCGTTTACCAATTTAAACATTACTGACGGGGGACTGATATTGACATAATTTATAATCGCTTGGTTTCCATACTCTACATGGAAGCTGAATATGTGGTGTTGATTAAGTTGTGAAAAATGTACAACTCATATCCCCGACTTCTCAAGAAAGTCGAAGATATTTAGTGTCAGTCTCAGCTAGTTTAGCTTTTACTAACTACTGAGCTAAACAACGCCAAAACAAATTATTTTGGACTGCTCTTTTTGTTATTTATCTAAAGAAGCTGGTTGTGCTTCTGTTGCTGGCGTATTCGGACTATCTGGATTCTCCAATTGTTCAGGAGTCGGTGTTCCAAATTCAACAAAAGTATTTTCGCTGGGGCTATTTTTCTGAGCAGAAGTTTCTCCCGGAGTTGCTAAGTTGTTTCTCCCTTGTGCGGTTTGTTGAATCAAGCCCACCATTTTTTCGGCGAGTTCAAAATTTCCCTGTTCGCGATATTGTTTTTGAGCGCGTTTAAAGGCATTGCTAGCTTTTTTATAATCCCCTTGGTTGTACAAAGCCATGCCCAAATTATAATAAGCATCGGGATTATTAGGGACACGACGAATTGCTTCTTGGTAAGTTGCGATCGCATTTGTGGTCTGTCCTTGACTTACCATTAAACTAGCAAGGTTATTATAGGCTGCAACATTACTGGGATTAATCTGTAAGGCTTGACGGTAAGCATTCATTGCTTCCTGTGCTTGCCCCTGCTGTTGTAAGGCGAGTGCGAGATTATAGTAGGCATTAGCATTGCTGCTATCGATATTAATACTCTTTTGATAGGATGCGATCGCTTCTTCAATTTTTCCCATCTCATATAACGCCAAACCCATATTGTAATGGGCTGTTGTCATTGTCGGATTCACCACCAAAGCCTGACGATATGCAGTCACCGCAGCTTGACGCTGTCCTAACTTTTGCAATCCGAGACCTAAATTAAAATAACCTTCCGCAAAATTCGGGTCAATACGTACAGCTTCCGAATATTCCTGTACCGCAGCTTCCAAACGATTTTGCCGCAACATTATATTACCAAGATATGTCCGCGCCGCCGCTAAATTGGGGTCAATTTGTAAAGCTTGACGCAACAACATTTCCCCGCCTTGAAAATCACCACGATTGTAACGAATTACGCCCTGCTGGTATAATCCGGCAGCTTCTAAATTTTGAGTAGCGGCAGTCTGGGCTAATAACTTACTTCCTGGTAAACCAGAAAATACAGGTATGGCAAGGGTAATTAAAATAGACGTTGTCAACAGTGTAATTGGAAAATATTGATGTAAATACTTATGAAAAGGATATTTATGAGACATATCTGGCAGACCTGACTTTTGCTAGAGGCTTATAGCTATAGGTTTCCCAGGATGCTCAAAGAAATTTCACTGTATCCAAAAAATTGAGAAGAGAACAAAGAGGGATAGAGAGTCCTCTATCTCCCCCAACATCTTAATTATGACTGACTGCTTCTGGTAGGATTAACATGGCATCACCAAAGGAATAAAAACGATATTGGGATGCGATCGCTTCTTCATATATCTTCAATAACCGTTCTCTGCCAATTAAAGCACTCACCAACATCAACAAACTCGAACGTGGTAAATGGAAATTAGTAATTAACCCCTCCACCACTTGCCATTTGTAACCGGGATAAATGAATAAATTCGTCTTCCCGCAAAAAGGCTGCAACTTACCACCACTTGCCGTCGCCGCACCCTCTAAAGCCCTCACAGCCGTCGTGCCCACCGCAATAATTCTACCACCAGCAGCTTGAGTTGCCTGAATTTGCTCAATAGTCTCAGGCGGAACCTCAATCCATTCCTCATGCATGGTATGGGTTGTGACATCCTCAACTTCCACAGGACGAAACGTACCTACACCCACATGCAAAGTGATAAAAGCTTGATTAATCCCTTGATTCTGTAATTTCTCTAATAGCTCTGGCGTAAAATGCAACCCAGCCGTCGGTGCTGCTACCGCTCCAGGAGTCTGAGCATATACCGTTTGATATTGTTCATTTGATGCTTGGCTATCAGTAATGTAGGGTGGCAAAGGTAACTCGCCAAATTTCTCTAGCACCTGCACCAAAGACTTACCATTCGGCACATCAAACTTTAATATTCGTCCCCCAGTTGTTTCATCCACAGCCATGACAGTGGCAGTTAGGGAGGAGGATAAGGGGGAAGTTTCTTCCCTGGCTTCACATCCCCAGGTTCCTCTAGCAACTTCTGCAAAAACAATCTGCGAACCCACCTTAAACCGCTTCCCTGGTTTCACCAAAGCCAACCAACAATTATGTAACCGTTCCTCCAGGAGCAAAACTTCGACATCAGCACCCGTAGATTTACGCCCATATAATCGTGCGGGAATAACTTTAGTGTTATTCATGATTAATAGGTCGCCACGTCGCAATAGTTCCGGTAAATCTCGGAAGACATGGTTTAAAGGCGGACTTACTTCACCTGTTGTAGTTGAATTCACCACTAATAAACGTGAGCTATCACGTGGCACTGCTGGATTTTGAGCAATTAATGCTGGCGGCAATTCGTAATCATACCCAGCAGCAGCACGATCTAAATCGGAAAATGTATCTCCTGGGATAGAGGTTAAATCCAAGTTTTCTGATTTCAATTCTTGCGACATTTAAGTTAAGATAGTTATCATAAGCTAAATTTAGCTTTTCTCCACAAATGAACTTTAAAGGATTAAGGGTAAATTTTATCCTTAGAGTTGATGATGAATACCATTAAGTACCACGTAAATATTAATGTGAAAATTGGGTAAATCTCCCCATCAAAAAACGGGGGCATTTACCCTACCGGATGTGGGGGTCTATGAACCAATAATGGAAATGTAGGGTTGGCTTTGATCCCAAATACCGAAATGGAATATTTATATTACCTGGCAAATGCCAGTTTAACCTTGAGGGTAGTTCAATTCTTACACTCCCGACCCCAATTACCCGTTTCATTTGTCACCGTCATACATCAAATAGATGGTTGGGTAGTGCGAGTTAAGCTCACAAATCAAATTACTGCTGATGAGGATGGTGATTTCCGCGCCTTTTTAAATGAACTGGGAATTCGATACGAACCACCGATGCGGGTACAAATGGCACTGTGGAGTTTGGAAGCTGGACAATGCCCTGTTGATGTTATGCGTCGCTATCAAGTGGCGATTGTTTCCCATGGAAGTCCAGAAAGGGAAGAAATAGAAGCATTCCGCCAGCAGTTTGTCCGAGGTTTAGGCTATTGCCCGGAAACTTTAGCTTAATCATCATTACTGCCCTGGTTGTGTCTTCTTGTGAATCTTGTTGGCAGTTCTATGGCAGGATAAATTCATGGCATTGTGAAATCAAAACGCTAAATTCTGTGCCTGAAAACTTTTTGTGCCTAGCAAATGCAGGCAATTATCATGGCTAATAATGTATTGGCTAATAACTTGATAATTGATTTAATGGTGATTGGGAGTTGAGGTTGTCGCCGCAGCACCAATTACCGACTATCAATCAAAAGAATCAAATGCGCCGGGAATGTATTCTTGCAGCATCAAAAAATGATGAGGTGTTGACACAGAAGCAATATTCTCAAAGTTTTTATTTGTGTTATTGTATTCTGAGGCTTTTTGAGCAAATGCGATCGCCACATCAAAGCGACAATTAAAATCAGATTTTTCTGGATACTTAGCTAAATACATTTGCGCTGCACGAACAAGCTTTTCCTGTTTGCGTGTTGTTATTGCATCTCTCCCCCCAGTATCCCAACTACCAGCACTGCGGGTTTTGACTTCGATAAAGGCGAGAGTTAAGTGGCGATTCCCAGCAGATGCGGAAATGTCATTTTCTCTTGGTGTTGCTCTTTCTTTGCCTTCTTTGCCTTCCGTGCCTAAATATTCCGCAATAATATCAATCTCACCCCAACGACAGCGCCAGCGACGATGTAGAATTTTCCAACCGCAGGATTCTAGCCACTGGGAAACTAGGTCTTCACCTAATGTACCGATATCGGGATAATTAGAAGGAGATGGATTTGGCATTAGTATAATTACTATGAATTTTAGACAGATTAGAGATTTTAACTTCAGCAAGCAAGTTTGTACGGGCATACTTAGTTTATTCCTTTACGGAGTAATTAGCATTACCCTGGTTTTGGGTTTTGTTCCCCCAGCTTTTGCACTTGATTACAACAAAGAAATTCTTATAGAAGCTGACTTTTCTGGACGTGATTTGAGCGATTCCAGTTTCACGAAAGCCAACCTCAAGCAAAGTAACTTCAGTAAATCGAATCTGCGGGGAGTGAGTTTTTTTGCTGCCAATCTAGAATCAGTAGACTTCACAGGTGCAGATTTAACCAATGCGACTTTAGATTCCGCAAGATTAATTAAAGCTAATTTAACCAATGCGGTGTTAGAGGGAGCTTTTGCTGCCAGCGCCCGGTTTGAAGGTGCGATTATTGATGGGGCTGATTTTACTGATGTTTTGCTGCGTGACGATGAACAGAAAAAATTATGTCAAGTCGCTAAAGGTATAAATCCAGTTACTAAACGCGATACCCGTGAAACTTTAATGTGCCCATAGGGGAAGGAATAATCAGGAATTTCAGCAACTCGGTTTCTCCCCAAAATCCCACATCAAGCATGATTAACTGAGAAACCAATACGGTTCGGTTAAGCAACAATGGCTATTAGCGGTTAGCTTTTAGCTTTTTAGAATCAATAGTGTATGGATGCTCCCAGTTTTATTCTTACCCTTTTCCTCCCTAACCGAACCGTATTAACTGAGAAACTGGGTTTCTTGCCAAACAATAAAGCCGCAAACATGAAATAAAAACTAATAAAAATCACAATAAATCAATAATTGTAAATTGTCGTTGACGCTCTAATTCTTGTTGCCTAATTTTTTCTCGATAAAATGCTTGGTAATAAGAGTCATATTGTTCTGGTTCGATTTGCGAATCTGACTCTTGTAAGAGCTTGGCAAAATACTGGATACGTTTTTCACACAATACCTCCTCTATACGCGCAATAGTAGCTTGTACAACTTGAGGCGATCGCATAATTTCTGTTTTCGCTTTTTCAGTGAGAATAAATAGATGGGAAATTAACTCAGATTCTTCTGGAAACTCTAAACAAATGTCCTGTAATCTGGAGATTAAATCTATTTCACTATTAATATTATCATTAATTTCATCAGTTATTGTTAATATATTTTGCCACAAAAAACGATGGTGTGACAGACTAAATTGTAAATCACGCTCTTCCAACTCTTTGATAATATTATTTCTTTGTCCTGGACAATGCAAATATATTCTTAATAATAAAGATTCTGCTCTGGCTAATAAACTATTTTCTGTTTTCCCTAGTGTAGCTTGGTGAGATGCAAGTTTTGATTTTTCGGCATTTGAACTTGCATAATTACTCTTCTCTAACCTTTGAGAAAAGCGTGGCTTTTCCCAATTATTTGTTTGTTCAGGGGCAATTTGTGTGAGTAAATTCTCAACACGCAAAGGCACTAATTGACTATTCCCTAAACTCAAAATTTCCGCACAATGAGAAATATAGTAAGTTAAAGTATCCTTATTCGCAATGTTTTTGAGTAATTTGACTATTTGTTGCGAGGCTTGCTGATAATCTGTCGCCTGTTTTAAATCTCTATTTTTAATGATTTCTTGAATTTGCCAATCAATCCAAAGTGGTGCATTAGCTAATAGTTGTCGATAGGCTGCCGCAGAGTAGGATTTTAAATAATCATCGGCATCTTTACCATCGGGAATATTGAGAATTCTTAAAGCTACTTCACCCTTATATGCCAAATCTGCGATTTCCCCAATTGCCTTTTCTGCCGCATTGATGCCAGCTTTATCTGCATCAAAATTAAGTACAAGCTGCTTTGATTCACTGTAACGCAATGCTAATTTCACTTGCTCCAAACTTAAGGCAGTGCCAAGGGATGCCACTGCATTATTTATACCTGCTGCATGAAGTGCGATCGCATCAAAATATCCTTCAACTATAATTGCTTGATCGAACTGTGATATACCATTTTTCGCAGCGTCGAGGGCAAATAATATCCTACCCTTACTAAATAATTCAGTTTCCGGCGAATTTAAATATTTCGGCTGCACCCCTTCCTTCATTGTCCTGCCACCGAAGGCAATCACACGCCCCATGACATCACGAATGGGAATCATTAAGCGATCGCGAAACACATCGTAATAACCGCTTCCTTCCTGACGGGGTTTAATTAAACCAGCTTTCTCAACCAACTGCACAGGATAATGTTTATCTTCCACCAAATACCCATACAACGTATCCCAGCCCCCCGGTGCATAACCTAAAGCAAACTGTCCAATGACTTCATCACTCAATTGCCGCTTATCCCGCAGATATTCCAGTGCCCCATGAGCGACATTTTTGAGCGCGTGCTGGTAAAATTGTGCCGTTGCCGCTAAGACTTGATATAGTTGCTCCCGCAGGGAAATCTGATGCTGTAATGACCTACTTTCTTCTGGTGCGAGGGTTTTGACTGTAACCTGATACCGCCGTGCTAAATCTAGGACTACTTCCGAAAAAGAGTGCTTTTGCAACTCCATTAAGAACTTAATCGAATTGCCGCCAGCTTGACAGCCAAAACAATAGTACATTTGCTTTGTCTGGCTGACAGTAAAACTGGGACTTTTTTCATCGTGGAAGGGGCATAAGCCGACATAATCTCTACCACGCCTGCGTAACACCACATGTTCCGAGACGACATCATATATATCGGCTCGTTCTTTGACAGCTTCGATTGTGTCGGGATGCAAGCGGGGGATTTGCATATTGGCTGCTAGGAATTAGGAATGGGAAAGAGGTGATTTCATTGTAAGACAAAGAATTAGTACAACTTAGTACAATAAAACTAGAAGTTTTATTTTCCCCTTTTCCCTTAATCTTTGCAGTTTTCCACGAGAATGTTATAACTTAGCGCTAAAGCGAAACTTTATCAGAGGATTTACGGAAAATGGGACGTATTTTTATTTCCGCAGCCCATGGGGGGCGAGAAGGTGGGAGAATTGACCCAGGTACTGTGGCTGGGGGAACTACAGAAGCCCGCGAGATGATTTTACTGCGGGATTTGATTGTAACTGAATTGCGATCGCGAAATTGGGAGGTTCTCTCGGTTCCTGATGATTTAAGCGCTCAAGGTACGATTACTTGGATTAATTCCCGCTCTCGTCCCCGTGATGTTGCTTTGGAAATCCAAACAGATGCGGCTGCAAGTCCATCGGTACGCGGTGCTACTGTTTACTATATTGCCAATAATAGCGATCGGCGAAAACATGCCGAAATTTTACTTTTGGCTTTGCTACGAAAAATTCCCCAATTACCAAATCGTGGTGTCAAACCAGATACTAATTCTGGGTTCGGTAGTTTAATTTTTTGCCGACAAACAACAATTGCCTCTTTACAAATGCAAGTGGGATTTCTTACCAGCCCCGATGACAGGTTTTTGCTACAAAATCGTCGTCGCGACTTTGCTGTGGGGATTGCTGATGGTTTAGCTTCATGGGGTGGTATTATCGACCCAGGTTCAATTCCCCCAGAAACCAATTATCCCATTATTAATATTAATATTAATGGCAAAAATGTTAATGAAAAAGGCGTTTTGATTAATGGTAATTCTTATATTCCCATCAGTTTATTAAATAGTTTAAATATAGATTTATCGACAGCACCAGATATTAGGCAGGTTGCTTACAAACAAATTGTTTATATCAAAGCAGTAGATTTACAGCGATTTAATGTTTCAGTTGGCTGGGATGGAACAACACGCACGGTAAAATTGCGTTCCAATCTCGCCTCTGGTCAAATTGATAAGATTATGTCGAGTGGTAAAACCACAAAGGAACAGTTAGAATCATTCCTCAAAAGTAATGATAACAATGCTTTAGTTCAATTTCCAGATATTACGCAATTATATATTGATGAAGCAAATAAAGAAGGCGTGAATTATGATATTGCATTTAGCCAAATGTGTTTAGAAACAGATTATTTACGCTTTAGTGGTGATATTAAAGCCGAACAAAATAACTTTGCTGGCTTGGGAACAGTTGGCGGTGGTAGCGAATCTGCAACCTTTGCAAGTGCCCGAATTGGTGTTAGGGCACATATTCAACATTTGAAAGCATACGCAAGTTCTGAAGCATTGCGGGAAGAAGTTGTCGATCCCAGGTTTCGTTTTGTGACGCGGGGTGTTGCCCCTTTAGTTGGGGATTTATCCGGGCGTTGGTCTGCCTCTCTAGACTATGGTACAAGGATTTTAGCAATACTCAGAAAGTTATATGATTCAACCCAATAAATCAAAAACCTGAAGTTCAGGGTATAGGTGACTAGAAGTTACGAATTAAGTATTTTCCTTTTCTATAAACTAAACTCGGCAACATCATTTTCAGCATTAACATCTGGATTACTACCTACCACAGTCGGTTTAAATTTATCTCCATGAATTATGTCACCAAATTTGATATTTGGATTTTGATGAATAATATTTAAAACACTGATAAAGTCACGGACAATCTCACCAGGTGTTAATAATGCATCTGCTCCCAAACGATTCACAATTTCTTGGATAAATTCTTGACATTCACGATTTGCTAAAACTTTGCTGCCATAATTAGATGCATGAATTTCTGCTAATCTCTGCAATAAAGAAAGAATTTCTTCCTCACTTAATGGATTTAGCCGAATTACAGGACCATGAAATTCCTGTACACCTGCTTGACTCGCAAAACGACTTTCCTTAGTGCGTCTGCGCCATGCTTGATCTGAAAAAAGTCCACGATTCTGGTCTTCTAAAAATTTAGTTGTACCACCGATTAAAAAACCTAAATTTTCAGCTTTACATTGCATGGTGTCATTGAAAATGCCCAGGAGACGATTATAGTTTTTTTCGCGGGTGATGGTAGTAGGAATTTGATATAAATTTACAGCTTCATCAAGCATGATTATCAACCCTTTATAGCCAATTTCCGCCACAAATTTTGCCAAAATTTTGATGTAATCATACCAACTTTCATCATCGATAATGACGCGCACACCTAAAGCTTGTTTCGCTTCAGTTTTGGTGTTAAATTCACCTCGTAACCAGCGAAGTGAAGCATTCTTCAAATTATCATCATCTTGTCTATAGCCTCGCCAATAAGCACTAATGACATTGCCAAAATCAAACCCATGCACTAAGTCTTCGATATATTTAACAACTTCGCGTATTCTTTCTTCAACTTTGTCGTCAAAACCTTCATCGTTAGGGCGCATTCCTGTCTCTTTGGCAACTTCTTGTTGAATTTTATTGATCCAACCTTCTAAAATTGAAACTAAAGCACCACCATCGGGACGAGTTTTTGTAGAGAGATGACTCATTAATTCTCGATAAGTGGCTAGCCCTTCGTTGTTACTTCCAGCTAATCGTCTTTCTGATGATAAATCTGCATCTGCAACGACGAAACCCTCTTCCATTGCTCGGTTTCTAATTAGTTGCAGCATAAAGCTTTTACCTGAACCATAATTACCAATAATAAAGCGGAATGCCGCAACTCCTTCCGCAATATCGTCAAGATTTTGAATGAGGCTTTTTAGTTCTTTTTCTCTTCCGACTGCGATATGTTCAACACCTTCTCTTGGTACTACCCCAGCACCAAGGGAATTAATTAAGGCAGTAGATATTTTTTTTGAGAGTTTAACCTTTACCATATTGGTGAACCTCAGTTTATTTTAACCGTAGAGGTTTGCATATATATCTTTTATAGTTTGATATATAGTTTGATACAAGTACGTGGTTACAATCAAAACCAACACCCTCAGTAAGCTAACTACACTCTCTTCGGGTTTTATATTTAATTAAACCTATCTGCTTACTTATGTCTTTTATATATGCGATATGAATATTTTACAATATTTTAAAATATTTACTGAAATTTTTTTCAAAATTTAAGTTTATTTAGTTAAGTTTATTTAGTTTGATGATGACCTTTGAGCAATTATTGTTTCATAGGTTTCTACAACTTTTTGGATATTGGTCATATGTTCTTGTTCAAAAGATGGAAATTCAGAAGTTGTATTGATAATTAGTTCGCCGATTGTATTGCTGGCAATTTCGTTGATGGAGTCAATGAGAAGATTTGGCATTGTAATATTTGCTTCGGCTATTTTCTTAATGCTGGGATTGGGATTTTCTTGTTCTAAAATTGCTTTTAATACTTGCAAATCATGGCTAGATAGTTGATAGACAAACTCATGCCATTCATTTTCTAAGTTTTCATTGATTCGATTGCCTACATGTGATTTATCTAAAGAATTTGTATTGTGTGAATCTAGGGTTTCAATTAATTCTGAGAAAGGAAATAATTCTGCGGCTTCTTCTAAAATATCGTGACTAGTATCATCTATATGTTCCACCTCTTCTGGATTGAGGTTTTCCATTTGCTGTAATAGTTCCCATACTTGGGTTTGCAACAAGTTACGTTCATCTTGTAATAAAGATATTTGCTCTTGTAAATGTTTTAATTCTGCTTGCTTAGATTTGAGTTTATCTTGGAGGCTTTTAATTTTAGTTTCAAGATTTTTACGCTCGTTTGTTTTTGCCGATATGAGTTCTTTTTTTTGCTGTTCTTGTGCTTCAAGTTTTTGCATTTGTACCCGTAACTCGTGTAGCTTCTCTTCTAGCTGGGGTTTGAGTCTATCGAGTAAGGTTAAATTATTTTCTAATTCTTCTTTTTCTTTTTTTAATTCGTTAATTTGTATTTGTAGCTGAGTAATTTCTGCCCTGGAAACGCTGACATTTAGCTCTTGTTTGCGTTTTTCAGCTACAAAAGAGTTATTTAGTTCTATCTTACTTTTTTCTAGACTATTTATTTCATTTTTTAATTGATCTATAACTAATTCTAGCTGTCTTTGTTCTGTGATATAGCTACTGAGTTCACGGTTAAGACTATCGCGTTGACTACGTCGATCGCCTATTTGATTTTTGAGTTGGTTTGATTCAGAATATAGGGAGTTACGATGATTTTCTAGTTGATTAATTTCGCCAACAACATGAGACTTTACACCTTCAAGTTCGCGAATTCGTTTGTATAAGGAATCAAGCACTAGCATTTCATAATTTCGATGGCGTTTATCTACAAAAAACGCTGCTAAATAAGTAGATGGCGCAGTAATCAACGCAGTGATAAAGGCTTGATTAAAATTCCAATGCAGGACAAGGCTAAGACCAAAACTCACCCCGAAAGCTACTATTATTAAAATAAATCGATTGCTGAATGTTGGTGATTGCATATTGCTGATGTTTAGCCTAGTCAGGTGTCAATAATGCTTGCAGAAAGCGGAGAGGATGAGAAGTTTGCTCAAGAAAAATGTTTAAATATTTACATCTTGAATTTTGTGATTAACTTAAATATTATGAATTCAGATGTTGAAAATAAGTATTTTGATGCTATTGATATTTGGGATGGTAGAGATGAGATTTTGGGTTTGAGGTTTTTACAGAGTTGTAGTTCTCATAAATTTAGCCCAAAAAGCTCATAAAATAACAGTTTGGTTGTATGTAGCAACCCCTTTTCTTATTTTAATTTTTCTGGGAAGACTGAGTGATTCTGAAGCTGGCAATCTATAGTTTTTCTTTTCCCCCTTTTACTTTCTCCATTTTGCTGTCTACAAGCATATGCGTATAATACTTTACTGGAAGTCGCCAAAAAATGAAATACTTATTTTTTCTGGATAGATAACTCACTAGGATTAGAGGTGGAATTTTGCCAGCCAAATACTGCTATATCGGCTTTTAAGTAGTCTACAAATTGTCGCGCAGTTCTTCCCGATCGCCCATTATGACGGGTTGCCCATTGTAAAGCTTTATACTCTAATTCTTCGGAATTGATCGCAATTTCTGCTTGCTTGGCAAGGTGACGAACTATGTCTAGGTAAGTATTTTGGTCTGCGGGTGCAAATGTTAAAGTTAAACCAAAGCGATCGCTAAAGGACAGTTTTTCTTGCATGGTGTCCCCAGCCTGAACTTCGTCATTATCTCTTGGTGCGGGGCGCTCGCCAAAAAATTCGCGGATGAGGTGGCGACGATTTGATGTTGCATAAACGACAACATTGGGCGATCGCGATGTTAAACTACCTTCTAAGACTACCTTCAAGGCTTTGAATGCGTCGTCATCTTCTTCAAAAGATAGGTCATCCACAAAGATAATGAATTTTTGTGACAAATTGCTGACTTTTTCAACAATTAGTGGTAAGTCTTTGAGTTCGGATTTGGCAACTTCAATTAACCGCAAACCACGGGAAGCAAAACTCTCACTATTTGAGTTTTTTGTTGAGTTTCCTGGAGAGTCACTATTGGCGGAATTGTAACTCTCATTCAATAAAGCTTTTACCAAGGACGATTTACCAGCACCACGACTACCGTAGAGCAATACATTCAATGCTGTGTGCCCCGATAATAAAAATTCTGTATTTTTGAGCAAAGTCTCTTTCTGGGACTCATAACCCACCAGTTCCCCCAATCTAATTGTATCGGGATGGGGAATACCAATAAACTCGCCTGCTCGCCAACGCAAAGCTTTATATTCTGCAAATAAGCCTGTACCGCATCGACGATAGTAAGTCGCTAAGTCCTCAACCACATCCGTCCAATGTTCTAATTGTTGTAGGGAGGCAATGTATTCCGCTTCTAGAGTAGACATTTCCGTCGGCTCGACGTACCAGACAATCGGCGATACGGGCAAATGGGCAACATACTGCACCCATTCACTTAATAATGCACTACTACATTCATAAAGCGATCGCATAATTTGCAAATCGTGTTGAGTCGCCGCAATTAGGGCTGGCGGCAAGTCGGCAAAATCGTATTTTTGGGCTGCACGGGAAAAAGGATTGTCATCCCGGAGGATTTGCAAAATTAAATATTCTTCCCAATTTTGATTTTGTGATGCTAGGGATTGGAAGTAATTCCCGTAAGCCTCCAAACAACCTCTCGCATCTGCGTCTTTATAACGTATTGCTTGCAACAGCCCCAAAAATGCACTTCCTGTTTGCCCTTTCAAGACAGATTGATAGAGTAAGAGGGAGGCTGCTTGGCGCTGCAGAAATTGTATCCGGGCAATTGTTTGGCTATCCGTCATCTGTTTAATCGTACTGGGTGTTGAGTGGGAAAATTGGGAGTTGAATATTTTCTGTTGTTAATGCTTCCATAATTCTCTACTTTCTTAAATTAACATTCAGTATTCAACACTCAACACTCCTCACTCCTTCTTATTTTCTCCATAGGTTGTCACTAAATATGTTGAGTATTGTCGCTACTTTCGCTTACGGGATTCTGGCTATTATTGGTGGCATTATTGGCTACGTTCAATCCCAAAGTAAAATTTCGTTAATTAGTGGTACGATTAGCGGTTTGTTACTTGTTATTGCTGGTTTTTTGCAAGTTCAAGGATTAGAATTTGCCTTTGTTTTAGCTAGTGTGATTACTGCTGTATTAGTTGTGATTTTTGCCATTAGACTCAAAAAAACACGCAAGTTAATGCCGGCAGGATTAATGACGGGCTTGGGAATGGTGACACTGGTACTGATTTTAAGTCGATTTTTGGTTCGCTAAGTAGGCTGAAAACAATTCGCTTGGCTATTGGTATAAATATACTATATCGTCGGGTGTATTTGATACAAATGCTTGATAATGCGATCGCAACTGCAATATTCTCTCTATAAGTAATAATAAAACCTGGTGCTTTGAAAGCATTCGGGTTTTTTATTTTGCTTCCCCAGGTGACTAAATGCTTTGATTCTCCTGGCTATATATTTTTAAATAAGGCTAATTTATCAAGTGTCAGGTTATTATCAAGCTATAGCAATCATGCATCATTTAGTTGCTATTTTTTCACAATAATTAGAAATATTTGCAAAAATAATTAGCAGAATATTCTTGATATAATGATTTTTTTGTCATCATATGAAAATTGTTGCTAAAGCTACAGAAAAATGATGTGAGCTTTAATTGCAATTAAAATAAGCTGTCAAAATTACCTGCATATAAAATTTTATGAGTGTCTCAAAAGCTTGTACTGGAATACTTATGGAGCCTTTTAAACAACAAGAAAATCAGTGCATAAAAATCATCATACTTATCCGGACTTGCATCAACTTTTTATGTACTTTGTATGTGTTGACTTAAATTAATAGATAGGTTTACGAATGAGGTAGTAAAAACTATTTACTGTAAATGTGATTGTCCTGAACATTTCTAAACTGCTAATCAGCATAAATATCTACGTAAATATTCTAAGATATTTAAAGATTTAAAGGTTTAGATAAGCATAATTTAAAGGGATAGTGAAGGTCTATATTGCCATTTTGGCAAGTATTCCTTGCACAAATCGGATATTACTAGATAGTGGCTATTGCGAATCAATATTTCTATTTAGTTACAGTCTAACTAAAAATACTGAATCCGAACCTTTACCGAGAAAGCTGTTTTAAAAGCATACGAGCTAGGAAGTAATACATGGTTTCTTCACTGTCTTCGCATAATGTTATCCAGTACCTGCAAGAAGCAGGGCTGTGTAGCTCTGAAGATGGCGCGTCGGCAGATTCTGAATTACCTCAGAGTAGTAAGAATCGTAATTTTCTTGTGACTCTGACTGGAAATCGCAAGCTGCTGGTGAAACAGGAGCGCTGTTTTGGAGTTGACGGGATACCCCACGAATTCTTTAATGAATGGCTGTTACATCAGTTGGTGCAACAGTTTCCAGTTTTGGGAAATATTTCGGAAATTGGCACGTCGGTAGTGCATTTTGATGAGGTAAATTCGATACTGGTGCGTAATTACCTCAGTGAATATGAGGAATTAAGAAGTTTTTATGGGGATAACAGCATTTTCCCGGAAGCAATAGTCACTGCAATCGGGAATAGTTTGGCGACATTGCATCGCACAACCTACTCGCGCCGAGAATATCGCAATTTTATGGCGACTTCTCCCACCGGAGTCATTCGCTATCAGTTTTGCAATCCAGCACAGGGGATTAGTGCAGTTTCGCCAGAAATTTTTGGCAACATTCCCACAGAAGCTTTACAGTTTTATATTTTCCACCAGTGCTATGAGAGTTTAGAAAGCGCCATCGCGGATTTAGCATATGAGTGGAATCCTTGCTGCTTAACGCACAATGATTTGAAATTAGAGAATATTCTGGTACATTCGCGTTGGCAAAATCTAGATAATTGTTTGGTGAGGTTAATCGATTGGGAAGCAGCATCCTGGGGAGAGCCGGCATTCGACTTGGGTAGCTTAATCGCGGATTATTTGCGAATTTGGCTCGAAAGTATGGTTATAGATTCCACGTTGACATGGGAAGAATCCCTCCAGTTAGCTGTCATCCCCGTGGAGATACTTCAGCCTACGATTTTGGCATTGACTCGCGCTTATTTGCAGGCGTTTCCAATGATTTTGCAGTACCGTCAAGACTTTATTTTGCGTGTAGTTCAGTTTGCTGGGTTAGCGCTAATTAACCAAATCGAACAAAACCTCAAATACTGTCAACATTTTGACAATGTCGGCATCAATATATTACAAGTTGCCAAAACGTTGTTAACAATGCCACAGCAATCGGTAGAAACCGTATTTGGTGTTTCCGAAAGCGAAATTATCGAACCACTACAAAAGTTGCAGACTGTTCCCAAAACCGCACGCGAACAAAATTTGTTGCGGATTTATTACGAAAAACCTCGGTTGCGGGGATGTTAAAGAAGTGGGAAGGGGAAAAAGAGATGGAGATATGCAAGCAGAAGGAATATTTATTCTCCCTCTCTCATTTTTCCCACATCTCTAACTCACTTTTTCCTTTCCGCGTCTCCCACCCAGAAGTCATTACTCCCTATTTGTGTTTTCATGATGCTAGAGACTACTGACAAACTCACGGAAACGCTACAAAACATTACTAGCGACATTCAAATTGAGGCAAATTTTTGTATTCGTCACCCAAATTATCAGCCTTTTGCTTTACCTGCCGATGTTGTGGCAAGATTTGAGCGTAATCCTCCGCCATTGCAACAAAAATACCGCGTTTTATTATTGCGAAACTTTATTTACGGCATTTATTTCAACGCATCACTACGAAATAGCTTGACAAATTCTCCTTTACGTGTATCCAAAGTTTACTCACTACATCACAATTTGGAGAATAATTCGATATTGGGAATTGATAAAGAATTTTATACAGAATTAGACGATCGCAATTGTGGTACAGGTTATTTTGATGGTGATTGGGAAGTATTGCGAAGAGAACCAGATGCGAGCCTTGCTGTCGTCAAAGGTGGCTTAACGATGTATGCTGAGAGTGATAAACATCTTGTACCTGATGCCCCAATTGCCAAAAGAGGCGATCGCATTGCGGTAAGAATGCCCAAAAATCGCTTGCAGAATGGATTTTACATTGCCATTAGTAATGTCGGGCAAGAAAAGCAGCAGAGTAATGGGGATTTGGGATTAGGGAGAATATATTTTAACACTACATCATCTGGTGCGATCGCATTAATGGATGCAGTCACATCAGAATTGAACGCGGTGGAAATTCCCTTTAGTTTTCAAGTTCTTTGTCATCCTGCGGCTTTTGGGCGTTACGATGCTTGCGTACTTTCTTTTGAAAAGCAAGATTATTTAACTGTTCGTCAAGTTTTACAAGTTATTTATTTACAACATCAATCTCACTTCCACAGCGAAATTCCCCTATTTACAAAATTTTTAGCACCAGGATTGGGGTTAGCCGAAGAACCAAAGCAAAAATTTGTTGCTCAAGAAAGCTTTGGCATGAATCGCTGTCAAATAGTTGCCAATGCATTAATTGAAACTTGGCAAAAATATGGCAATTCTGCTGATGAAAAAATGGAAGCAATTCATGATTATTTTGTCAGGTTTGGTATCGATTTACAACGCCCCTATTTGAATCCTAATTCTGAAGATATTTACTTACCTTTGAGTTAAATTCATGTAAATTTAGCAATCCATTTTTGTTTATGTGCCATATCCCCGATTTCTTAGAGAAGTTGGGGATATTCTTCTCTGCCAAAGCTATGGCACCACAAATGATTTAGGATTGAGATATATTTACTCACTCACAAGTATTACTGTCAGCAAAATGACTTTTACGTATCATCGTACAATTCGGTTTCAAGATACCGATGCCGCAGGTGTTGTCTATTTCGCCAATATTTTAAAAATCTGCCACGAAGCTTATGAAGAATCTCTAGAAGCATCCGGTATTAATCTCCAAAACTTTTTTCAAAAATCCGTAATTGCTTATCCAATTGTTCATGCAAATGTGGATTTTTGGAAACCTATTTTTTGTGGTGACAAACTAGTAGTAAACTTAACTTCAGAAAAACTGAACGGTGAAAAATTTGCAATTAATTACAAAATTGCGATCGCAGATTCCCTAGTCAGTCAAGCCATGACTCGCCATGTATGTATTGATGTGGCAAGCAGACAAAAAAGAGAATTACCAGATGCCATAAATCAATGGCTGCAATCAACCATGACAAGCTGAAAAAAACATTGCCGAAAATTTTGCCCAAAAAATACCGAAATTGGCACAATATAAAAAAGTGCTTTTGGGTGTAAAAATAGTGAGTACAGACAGTATTGAAATTGCGAAAACCCTCTATCAGCAAGGACAAATAGCATTTGAAAACGGGCAATACCGGGAAGCTGTAGAAACTCTGGAAAAAGCCAGTGCATTACTATCACGCAATACTCGCCTCGGTGGAGAAGTACAAATTTGGCTAGCGACTGCTTATGAAGCTGCTGGCAGGCTTGACGATGCTATTGATTTATGCGAACAACTCAAACGCCATCCCCATGCAGAAACCAGTATCCAAGCAAAACGCTTACAGTATATCTGGAAAGCACCCAAACTCAACCGCCCCAAAGAATGGATGACGGAAATCCCTGACTTTAGTCGCATCTCGGATAACGACAATAAAACTAAGCTAGTCGTCAATACCAATAAATCATCCGGTGAACCAAAAAAACGACCTGAACCAGAAGAGATTGACCTTAGCCAAGTCAATACCAAAGATAATAGTTTTATTGGGGTGGGTTTGGTAGTTGTTGCCTTAACTGTCTTATATTTAGTTTGGTTAAGTTTTTAAGAAATGTCAGGTCAATACATAAATACAGACCAGAATTAGAAAATAATTATTTGGCTGGCAAACAACACTGATAACAGCATGGCGTAAATACAGCCATGATTTATTTTGTCTGAAAGTCTTACAGTCTTACAGTCTTACAGTTCTGGAAGTCTACGTTCTTGTATTATTCATACCACTTAAAGTATTGCGGAGGTTTTTGCTGTGGGGGAAAATTGCAAACGAATGATGAAATTAATAATTCGCCGCACAAGGGTTGTTTGGTTTGTAGTATTAGCATCCCTGCTATTGTCGGGTTGCGTTAAATACGATGTTGGTGTTAACTTCGCCAATGCAAATTCCGGCGAGTTGGTACAGCATATTCGTTTAGGCGAAAAATTAACTAGTTTTAGCGGCGATTCCGTATATGAATGGCTCAACAGCATTGAACGTCGCGCCCGTAAATTGTCAGGAAAAGCCCGTCGAATTTCCAAAGAAGAATTAGTTGTATCAATTCCCTTCAGTAATGGGCAGGAATTACAAGCTAAATATAACGAATTTTTTAATCCCAACATTAAGCAAAAAGCAAAAGCCTCAGAATCCGCATCTGACTTACCCAAAATAGAATCGAACTTGCTGTTATTCCAAAATAACTTTTTGCTACTAGTACGCAATCACTTGATATATGATTTAGACTTGCGATCGCTCGCTCTCATCTCTAATAATGGTAATGTTTTAGCGAATGCAGGTTCAATTCTCGACTTAGAATTTAACCTGAAAGCTCCTTGGGGCGCAAAGAATATTCCCCAAACTAGCCAACCCATCGACGAAAACACAGCCATAGAAAATCCCAGTGCAATTACACCAGAACGTAATGGGAAACAATTAATCTGGCATTTCCAGCCTGGAGAACTCAATCACATTGAAGTCACATTTTGGCTACCTAGCCCCTTGGGTATCGGGACTTTAATCATTATTTTAGTAGTTTGGGGTGGAATTTATTTGCGATATACCTTCATGCCCGATCCTACCATTCAAGACAAAAAATCTGCGATCGCACAGTCTTAGCCTGCTTTTTCTAAGTGAGCTTTAACTGCTGAAACAATATTTGCCAGCAGCATCAGACTAAATTTGTATGTTACAAATACACAAAATTTTCAGGGTAAACTACTGTTTAGTTTGCCCTTTTTACTTTGTAAGTAAGTAGGCGTGAATATTTATCATTGGGATTAGGCAGGAGGCAGGAGGGAAGAGGGTTTTAGCCTTGTTTATCTTTCTTAACATAGTTGTATTTTTTTCCACCGACCTACTTAGTACGATTAAACTATTGCATTAAAAATATTACATTCTCAGTATTTTGACTTAATGAATCATATGTAATTTCCGGAGTCGCAGCAATAACTCCTGTAATAACTAATAGAGAAAATTCAAAGCTTAAATCTCAAAACTTAAATCTCAAAACTTAAATAAGCCATTATTCAAGACTTGCAATTACAAGCCTTGACAGAATTTTGCGAAAATTTTCAGGGAGATAAAATCATGCCTATTCGTGTTCGTAGAACCCAACCACCAGTTCGAGGTGTGCCCAGACGTAGAATTCCAGGCGGTTCACGCCTGCGTTCAGTAAACTTGCAGTTTGTATTAACCGATACTTCTGAAGAGGATTCAGTGAATCTACAGCAGAGAACCATCAGACGAGCAAGACGCAAAAGCCATAATTTTAAGAATATTTGAAGCATTTTGACAGAAAAATCCTTAAGGAGATAACCGTTCAATCTGCCAACTATTGTGATTATTCTCTACAAGAGTATAACGCAGGCGATCGTGCAAACGACTGGGGCGACCTTGCCAAAATTCGATTTCGTTAGGGATGACTCGGAATCCACCCCAATGTTGGGGGCGGGGAATATCTCCATCTGGATATTTATTTTGTAATTCTGCAAAGTGTTTTTCTAAAACATCACGACTGGCAATCACTTCGCTTTGATTAGATGTCCAAGCACCAAGACGACTATTTAAGGGGCGACTGTAAAAATACTCATCCGATTCCTGTGCTGATACCTTCTCAATCTTTCCGTAAATCCTCACTTGGCGTTCAAGTTCTGCCCACCAAAATACGAGGTTTGCTTGAGGATTGCTGGTTAGCTCTTGCCCTTTGCGACTGTTGTAATTGGTATAAAAAACAAAACCTCTACTATCAAAATCCTTTAATAAGACAATTCGAGCCGATGGTTTTCCCTCTGGTGTGGTAGTCGCCAATGTCATGGCGTTGGGTTCGGGAAGTTCGGCAGCGCGTGCTTGTGCAAACCATTGTTGAAATTGTACAAACGGATTCGGGTCAATATCAGTTTCCAAAAGACCTTTGAGCGTGTAATCTTTGCGTAGGTCTGCGATCGCTTTATCCATTTTAATCTACTGTTGATGATTGGAGAATGGGGAGTCATACCAATTCACAATTCGCAATTCGCAATTAAGAAATCCTGATTTTACAAGGGTTTCAGAATTTGGATATGTTTCACGATTTTAGTGAAATGGTGTCAGGCTGAGGAAGCAAAGTTATAGATGCATGAGAACGGTTGCTGATTATTGGCTGGAGATTGCTTCTGCTTGAAAATTCCTTATTATAGTGGTTGAGTTGCATTAACTAAAACCAACTTGAGATTTTAAATTGCCAACTCTCATCTAGTAAAGAATATAAAAAAATAAATACAGAAAGCAATATTTTTAACCTAACTCCAATTACCCGAACCCCATTCTCATTTATCTATGCGCCGTTCAGCATTGGTTCAAAATTTGTTGTTTTACGGACTGAGTGGTCCTATCATTGCTCTCAATGCTTGGATACTGTCTCTGATATTTCGCTATTTCCAAAACCCAATTACTATTCTTAGCAGTGCGGCACTAATAGCATTTTTACTCAATTATCCGGTGAAATTTTTTGAGACGGCACGTCTAAGTCGCACCCAAGCAGTAATTATCGTTTTATTAGTGACTTTAACGCTATTTGTGATTTTAGGGGTGACACTTGTACCAATATTAATTGACCAAACTACGCAGTTATTAAATAAAATACCTAACTGGTTATCAGAAAGCCAAGCAAATCTTCAACGATTTGAGAATATCGCCAGACAACGACGCTTGCCACTAGATTTTACTGTTGTTGGCAAACAAGTTAATGACAACATTGAGTTATACATCAAAAACTTATTGCAGCAATTACCGTCTAATGCAGTTGGGTTGGCTAGTTCCCTATTATCGGGAATACTCAACTTTGTTTTAGTCATTGTCCTCGCATTCTACATGCTTCTGTATGGTAAGCAGGTTTGGTCTGGCTTGACACACCTCTTACCGTCACATGTTCGTTTGCCCCTGACAAATTCCCTCAGGTTAAATTTTCATTACTTTTTTCTCAGCCAAATTCTCCTAGCCCTATTTATGACAGGCTGTTTGACTCCTATTTTCCTCGTCCTCCAAGTGCCCTTTGCTCTGCTGTTCGCGATTATCATTGGGATTTCCCAACTGATTCCCTTGATTGGAGCCACGTTAGGAATTGGATTAGTAACGCTGTTAGTGCTGCTGCAAAACTTGTGGTTAGCTGTTAAAGTTGCATCGGCAGCGATGATTATGCAGCAAATCAAAGACAATCTGCTCGCACCTAAATTACTCGGCGATTTTATTGGCTTAAATCCGATTTGGATTTTTGTGGCGATTTTGATGGGTTTCGAGATTGCGGGATTATTAGGGACGCTAGTTGCTATCCCCATTGCTGGAACGATTAAAGGTACTTATGATGCCCTCAAAGTCAGCAAAGACATTTCTGAACCCTAAAGGGAATTGCGATCGCCAATCATTACTCAACTCTTAATCTAACTCCTAATTCCCCCAATTCATCAACTAACTCAGAATATTTAGTATCATTTCTGACTCAAAAATAAGTATAAAAATATCATGAGATACTTGATGGTCTTGCTATTTTCCGATAATATTGCTCCTGTAAACCCTAAGACTAATAGGTTAAATATCTAATCAATAAAATTTTGTCAGCATAAATTCAGCATATAAATATACTTCTAAATACTTTGAAGATACTTAACTAAGTTTTCAACAACAGGGAATATTTAGGTAAAACAATAATTACTTAATTTTGAGTTCCCAACGAGACAGTTAAAATTAGCAGTTATGGCGATCGCTAGTCTCGCGTTACTATTATTCAGTCATTTTATTCCCAATTGTTTAGTGCTAATTAATGGATGCTTCGGAACTATTAGAAACAATTACGCAACTTATTGACCAAGCGGAACAAGGAGATATCGATCCTTGGGATGTTAAGGTGATTGAGGTGATTGACCGTTTTCTGGAATTAATGGCTCCAGAAGCAAATAGGCGGGGTTACGAAACTGATTTATTTCAATCAGGGCAAGCCTTTTTATCGGCTTCAATGCTGGTTTTGTTTAAGGCAAACACCTTAATGCAAATGCAAGCAGCCGAAGATGCACAAGAAGCCTTAATGGACGAGTTTTTAGGGGAAGGGGAAGAGGATGCATTTTTACGAACAGCCAGACTTCCCTTAGAAAGAGCATTACGTCGTCGTTCAGCCGCAATGCCACCACCAAAGCGTCGCGTTACCCTTGCCGAACTGATTGAGCAATTGCAAGTCATGGCTGATCAACTCAAAAAAGTTCAGCAAAAAGAAGTAATTAAGCCAATTCGGACACGTAACGTTGACAATGTGCGAACAATGCGACAAGCAATTGAAATGTCGCATCAAGAAAATTTAAGCGAAGTTGCCGGGGAACTCGAACAACTTTTATATAGTTCAGCCAGCGAGTTTGCATTAGAACAAGAATGGATGAACTTAGAACAACTGTTAGAATTATGGACGGTGTTCAAAAAGCCAACACAAACCTTATCAGGCGATCGCGAATCCTCAAAAAATAGCCATAAAGTTGGTGTGTTCTGGGCATTATTGTTACTCTCAGCACAATCCAAAGTTGAATTATACCAGGAAGATTTTTATCAGGAACTGAAAATTCGCTTGCTAGCACATCCTGCAAATACGAGTAAAACTGATTTGTCGGCAAGTTGAATCAGGAAGTCAGGAAAAATACTGATTTTGCCCTCTTCACATCTTCTGCAAATGTCCTACTCGCCAACTTAATACTGCCCATTTACATAATTTTAGTACAGCAGATACCAAATTCTAGGTAAATTGGAAGGATGAACAGTAAATCATCATGACAACGTCTGTAATTATGGCTTGTGCTTGTGTAGGTGTGAAAAATCCCTGAATCCGTGCTTTTCAGGATGACTTAAAGTAGAAATAAACCGATGATTAAGTATCACGTACATCAAAGTAAACTGGCTGTGGTTGAGGAATAAAGAGGAATAAATATATATGAAGGCGATGATTCTGGCAGCAGGTAAGGGTACGCGAGTTCGTCCTATTACCTATACGACCCCCAAACCAATGATTCCCATCCTGCAAAAGCCAGTGATGGAATTTTTACTGGAACTGTTACGTCAGCATGGATTTGACCAAATTATGGTCAATGTTAGCCATCTGGCTGAGGAAATCGAAAGCTATTTCCGCGATGGTCAGAAGTTTGGCGTACAAATTGCTTATTCTTTTGAAGGTAAGATTGTTGAAGGTAATTTAATCGGGGAAGCGGTCGGTTCTGCTGGCGGTATGAAGCGCATCCAAGACTTCTCACCGTTTTTCGATGACACTTTTGTCGTTTTATGTGGTGACGCTTTAATTGACCTGGATTTAACTGAAGCAGTTAAATGGCACCGCTCTAAAGGTTCGATCGCCACTATTATCACCAAAACCGTGCCTCGCGAAGAGGTTCCTAGCTATGGAGTCGTTGTCACTGACGAAGAAGGACGTGTCAAGGCTTTCCAAGAAAAACCCTCGGTTGAAGAGGCACTCAGCACCAATATCAACACAGGTATTTATATCTTTGAACCAGAAGTATTAAACTATATCCCTTCCGGTGTTGAATATGACATTGGTAGCGAATTATTCCCCAAACTAGTGGAAATGGGTGCGCCCTTCTATGCCAAACCGATGGACTTTGAATGGGTGGATATTGGTAAAGTCCCCGATTATTGGCGAGCTATTCGCGGTGTCCTGTTAGGCGAAATCAAAAATGTGCAAATTCCTGGTCATGAAGTCGCACCTGGGATTTATACGGGGTTGAATGTAGCAGTTAATTGGGACAAAGTTGAGATTACTGGTCCAGTGTACATTGGCGGGATGACCAAGATTGAAGATGGAGCTAAAATAGTTGGTCCAGCGATGATTGGTCCCAACTGCTGGATTTGTAGTGGTGCGACTGTGGAAAATAGCGTCATCTTTGAATGGTCGCGTTTGGGACCTGGTGTGCGTTTGGTTGATAAGCTGGTCTTTGGTCGTTACTGTGTCGATAAAACTGGCGCAACCATCGATGTTCAAGAAGCCGCATTAGATTGGTTGATTACTGATGCACGGCAAGCACCCCCGTCACAAACTCCCCTCGAACATCAAGCGATCGCTGAGTTATTGGAGACAAATGCAGGTTAATCAATAGAAGGGTATTCAGAATACTTTTCTGCATTAATGTATACAGCAAGACAGTTTAGTTCGCTATCCTGCTGAAACAGCCTTCCCTCGTGGTCAGTTCCCTGAGAGAAGGCTATTTTATTACAGCACTAAGGTGATGAGGATAGTTATAAATACTGAGATATAATTTAGAGATGCTATTAAATTAGCAAAATATTGTAGATTTAGTCTACGTATTAATACTTAGATATACACCACATCCCTATTTCTCCCTATCCTTTTCAACCCTGCCTCGTACTTGTAAAAAAAATTAACTAACTATAATACCAAAGCTTGATAACTTAGATGATGCTTATCAAGCACTTTTAGATAAGAGGGACGGCATTTAGTTACGTCTCTATTATTAACAAAGAATCTCAAAAATTTAATTACTCTTTAATTACTGGAGGTTTTGTAGTGGCTAGTAGTTTTGTCAACTCTACCCTCAGCCGGATATCAGAATTTAACGTTGGAGTCATGGAAGATGTAACTCCGATTGAATTGTGGCAAGGTGCATCATCCGATGAAATCGAGGTTGTGATTCGGGCTGCATATCGGCAAGTGCTGGGAAATGCCCACGTTATGGAAAGTGAACGCTTAAAAGTTCCCGAATCGCAACTTCGCCAAGGTGATATGACAGTGCGCGAATTTGTACGCTATGTTGCCAAATCCTATCTATATCGTTCCAAATTTGTTGACAGTTGCTATCGCTATCGAACTATTGAACTCAACTTTAAGCATTTGCTCGGACGTGCCCCTGAGGATTATAGCGAAATGAGGTATCACAGCCAAATCCTCGATGAGCAGGGGTTTGATGCAGATATTGACTCCTATCTTGACTGCGATGAGTATTTAGATAATTTCGGCGAGAATATTGTACCTTTCCCCAGAGGTTTTCAAACTCAAAATGGGAAAAAGATCATTGGATTTACTAACATGTTTCAATTACAGCGAAGTAATTCCAGTAGCGATAAAAATCTGGCTTCGGGAAATAAGGCGCAACTCATTCGTTCTTTACTTGCTAATACCCCTTTTGGAACTCAAAAATATACCGATGTTGGTTCACTGTTAGCTGATTTATTCAAGCCAAAACCAAAAGAAGAAACTGTTGAACCAACTAGCCCAGACGTTTTATTTGATTTGAATCAACCTCTCAGTGAACAAATTGACGAGCAAGCTAAGTTGATTGAGGCATTGCAAAAACAACTGGCAGAACTTCGTCCTTTTGCTAGTATTGGTGCTGCACAAATTTCTACTTGGCAATCCCAGGGTGCTGCACCATCAGTTGATTTGTATGCATCCTTACAGCAACAAGCAGATTCTCAATCAGCCCAAATTTCGGCATTAGAAGAACAAATCGCGGATGCACGACGCTTGGCAACAATTGGAGAAGCAAGACTCAATAAATGGCGCAGTCGCGTGTTTTTCTAGGAAAATCTCCTAAATCTTGCTTTTTTCCTGTAATAACTATTTCCACTGAGTCAATTCGACTCAGTGAGGGAGCAAAATTATGATTTTTTTGTTGCTTGTCTCAGCAATCACCTCAATGCCCAGAAAAATATCCTCAATCTACAACTGTATTTACTTTAATTACCGCAAATAACAACTCAAAATTGCGACTATGTGATTGGAGAATATATGCTCGAACATCAATCTCAGATTTAACTTTTTTGTAGACTAATCATGAATCAAGGAGATGTCTATTTATTTACTTATCTGGGAATACTAGGTATAGAAGTTGTAAGGATGTAGCAGTATGGTTAGCACCCAGGTTAGTATTCCCGGATATCAAGTCAGCGAAAAAATTTATCATGGTTCCAGAACCTTAGTTTATCGAGCTTTTCGAGAGAATGACTTATTACCAGTGGTGATTAAACTACTGAAAAATCCTTACCCCAACTTTAGTGAATTAGTACAATTTCGGAATCAGTACACTATCACCAAAAATCTTCACTTTCCTGGAATTATCCAAACCTATAGCCTCGAAGCATATGAAAATGGCTATATGTTAGTAATGGAAGACTTTGGGGGAATTTCCATCAAAGATTATTTTGATTCACGACAGATACAAGATGTTACATTTTTTCAGGAATTTTTACAAGTTGCTATATCCCTATGTGACATATTAGATTTTCTCTATCGTCGTAACATAATTCATAAAGATATTAAACCTGCCAATATTTTAATTAATCCTGACACAAAACAAGTAAAGTTAGTTGACTTTAGTATTGCTTCTCTACTTCCTAGAGAAACTCAAACAATAATTAGTCCTAACTTATTAGAAGGAACCCTGGCTTACATTTCTCCTGAACAAACTGGACGCATGAACCGGGGGATAGACTACCGCGCCGATTTTTATTCTTTAGGTGTGACTTTTTACGAATTACTGACATGCAAGTTGCCATTTCCATCAGATGATGCCATGGAGTTGGTGCATTCTCATATTGCTAAACAAGCGCCAATTTTAGAAAATATAGGCGGAACTTTCCCAACCCTTGCTGATATTATTATGAAATTAATGGCAAAAAATGCCGAGAATCGATATCAGAGTGCTTTGGGATTAAAGTATGATTTAGAAAAATGCCTGGTGCAGCTCCAAGAAACAGGGAAAATTACAGATTTTGAAATTGCTAAACGTGATATTTGCGATCGCTTTATTATCCCAGATAAGTTATATGGTCGAGAAACGGAGGTAGAGAAGTTACTCGAAGCATTTGCTAGGGTATCTGTAGGAAATAGTGAGTTGATGTTGGTTGCTGGTTGTTCTGGGATTGGTAAAACTGCTGTCATTAATGAAGTTCATAAACCAATTGTTCAACAACGTGGCTATTTTATTAAAGGTAAATTTGACCAGTTTAATCGTAATATTCCCTTTTCGGCATTTGTACAAGCTTGCCGTGATTTGATGGGACAATTGTTAACGGAAAGTGATAAACAACTTCAACAATGGAGAGATAAAATTATTGAAGCATTAGGAGATAATGCCCAGGTAATTATTGAAGTAATCCCGGAATTAGAACGAATTATTGGAAAACAACCTCCTGCTCCAGAATTATCAGGTAGTGCAGCACAAAATAGATTTAATTTATTATTTCAAATATTTATTAAATTATTTACTCATCAAGAACATCCTTTAGTGTTATTTTTAGATGATTTACAATGGGCAGATTCGGCTTCCTTGAAGCTCATCCAGTTATTAATTAGTGATATCAATCAGGGTTATTTATTATTAATTGGAGCATATCGAGATAATGAAGTATCAACTGCTCATCCGTTGATGTTGATGTTGGATGAAATCCAGAGAAATGCAGCAGTAATTAATACAATTACCTTGACGGCACTCAGTAGTTGGAATTTACACCAATTAGTCGCTGACACACTAAGTTGTACTGAGGATTTAGCGTTACCTCTTGCGAACTTAGTCTATCAACAAACAGGAGGTAATCCATTTTTTACAACACAATTCCTGAAAGCATTACATCAAGATAAATTAATTATATTTAATTATGACGAGGGCTATTGGCAATGTGATATTATCCAAGTTCAGCAACAAACTCTGACATATGATGTTGTTGAGTTTATGACATTGCAGTTGCAGAGATTACCTCAATCAACTCAAGATTTGTTGAAGTTAGCTGCTTGTATTGGCAACCAGTTTGATTTAGAAACATTAGCAATAGTTTCCGAACAATCCCAGATAGAAACGGCAGCTTATTTGTGGAATGCATTACAGGAAGGTTTGATTTTACCCCAAAGTGAGATTTATAAGTTTTTTGTTGGCTCAGAACATCAAACTGTGAGTCAAGAAAATACGGAAATTTTTACCTATAAATTCCTCCATGACAGGGTTCAACAAGCTGCTTACTTCCTAATTCCTGATGAGCAAAAACAAAATGTCCATTATCACATTGGGCAATTATTACTCCGCAAAATTTCGTCCGAAGCCAGGGAAGAACGTATTTTTGAGTTAGTCAATCAGTTGAATTATGGAACTACCTTAATAGTTGAACAAGCGCAGCTCGATGAATTAGCCCAACTTAATCTCACAGCTTGCCGGAAAGCGAGGGCAGCAACTGCATATCAAGCCGCTCGTGAATATGCCAAATTTGGCTTACAAATTCTGGGGAAAGAAGCTTGGCAGCGACAATATCAAATAACTTTGGTTCTACATGAATTAGCTGCCGAAATTGCTTCATTATTAGGTGATTTGCCGCAGATGAATCAATTAATTGAAGCGGTAATCGATCATGCCCAAACACCTCTGGATACAGTGCAAGTATATCAAGTAAAAATCCAGTCTCTAACTTCCCAGAATCAACTTTTAGAAGCGATCGCCACAGGTAAATTTATTTTACAAAAGTTGGGAATTAGTTTACCTAATCATCCCACCCAGGAAGATATTCAACAAGCAAGACAGGAAATAACAGCTATAATTGGCGATCGCTCGGTTGAGGAACTTATTCATCTACCAAAAATGGTGGATGGGGAAAAACTCGCCATTATGCAAATTGCTACCAGTCTGATTCCCGCTTGTTATATGACGGGTTCGCCACTATATTTGCTGATTGTGCCGCTTCAGGTGAAACTTTCGATTCTATTTGGTAACTGCTTATTTTCTGCCTACAGTTATGTCAGTTATGCTTTCCAACTGAGTACAACTTGGCAAGATATGGGTATAGCGCAAAAGTTTGGACAATTAGCTTACCAACTCGCTTCCGAACCAGAAGCCAAAAATATTCGAGCCGCAACTTTTATTGTCTTGGGTGGATACTTCTACCACTGCACCGCCCATCTGCAAGAAACATTGCCAATTTTGCGGGAAGGTTGTCAAGCAGGCTTAGAAACTGGCAATTTAGAGTTTTTTGGCTATAACGTTCAAAATTTCGGCGTGAATGCCTACTGGAGTAGCAAATCCTTGCCTGAATATGAATCCCAAATTCGTGCTTATTACCAACAATTACAAGAATTTAACCTCGTCACAAGTTCAAACCATTGCCTCATTTATTGGGAAGCGGCTCTCACCCTACTGGGAAAATCAGAGGAAAAAGTATGCTTACGTCAAGATGGCTATGCCGAACAAATTGTCACCGAAGCATTAGCCACTAATGATTTATGGCGCTTATTTCAATTTTATATGTATCGAGCGGGGTTAAATTTTTTACTCGCAGACGTAAAGCGATCGCAAAAAGACGCATTCCAAGCCAGACAGTATTTAACTGGATGTGTGGGAAGTGCAGCCGAACCCATTTTTTACTTCTATGATTCTTTAATTGCACTTACGGAAATTGCCGAATTTCCTTCAGAATCAGACAATCACTGGCAACGAGTACAAGAGAATCAAGCTATTTTACAACAATGGGCACACCATGCACCCATGAATTACTTACATAAATGGCAACTGGTGGAAGCCGAAAAACATCGCATCTGCGAACAAAACATAGAGGCGATGGAATTTTATGAAATAGCAATTCAATCAGCCAAAAAACACGAATATATTGGTGAAGAAGCACTGGGCAATGAACTGGCAGCGAAATTTTATCTGGAATTGGGTAAAGAAAAAGTCGCCCAAGCTTATATGCAAGAAGCATATTACTGCTATGCCCGTTGGGGAGCAAAAGCCAAAACTGATAACCTAGAACAAGACTATCCCCGACTTCTTCAACCGATCCTGCAACAACGAAAATTGAACCTCAATCCTCTCGAAACCATCACCACTATTGCCTTTCCGGTAAGCTCATCATCCACTTACACTTCCACTGCTAGCAGCACTAACATTTCGGTGGCTCTGGATTTGAGTTCTGTTCTTAAAGCTGCTCAAACGATTTCTAGCACCATCGAATTAGATCAACTCGTCACTAGTCTCACGCAAATTATTCTGGAAAACTCTGGTGCGAAAAAATCTGCATTAATTATTCCCCAAAAAACTACTTGGCAAGTCAAAGCAATTACCTTCATTAATGATCAAAATAATTCTCCCTCTCAAATTCAAACTATTCTTGATTCACAATTATTAGACGATTGTCAAGATATTCCTGTAAAAATTATTAACTATGTTAAAAATACTCAACAAACAATAGTTATTGATAATCTGCAAACGGATATTCTGGGTGTCATTGGCAAATATATGCTCGAAAATCAACCCAAGAGCGTATTGTGTACACCTATTATCAGTCAAGGACATTTGGTGGGGATTATTTACCTAGAAAATCATTTAACTGCGGGGGTATTTACCAGCGATCGCCTCAAAGTGATCCAAATGTTATCTGTACAAGCAGCCATCTCTCTCGAAAATGCTCGTCTTTATCAAGAATCTCAAGAAAAAGCACAACAACTAAAACAGTCCCTGAAGCAACAAAAAACCCTATTTAATGTTGTGACTCAGATACGAGAATCTTTAGACTTAGGGGCAATATTTCGGGCGGTAACTCAAAATATGCGTCGTATTCTCAATGTTTCCCGTGTCGGCATTTATCAGTTTCATTTGGGAGAAAATTACAATTATGGGGAATTTATTGCCGAAGATGTGCTACCAGAATTTACTTCGGCTTTAGCTGTGAAAATTCAAGACCATTGTTTTGGCGAAAACTATGCAAATCTCTATAAACAGGGACGCATATGTGCAATGCCAGATGTACAAACAGCAGAGGTACTAGACTGTCATCGGGCAATTTTGCAGCAATTTGATGTCAGAGCCTCCTTAGTTGTACCAATTCTGCAAAATCATGAACTGTGGGGTTTACTTTGCATTCATCAATGCGATCGCTCACGTGAATGGGAATCTTCGGAAATTGAATTTGCCAAACAAATCGCTGCCCAAATGGGAGTTGCACTCCAACAAACAGATTTACTTCTGGAAACTCGTCAACAAGCAACCCAACTCGAAGAAACCCTGCAAAATCTCCAGGAAACCCAACTTCAGTTAGTACAAAATGAGAAAATGTCGGCACTAGGTAACTTAGTTGCAGGTGTCGCTCACGAGATGAATAATCCTCTTGGTTTTATTGCTGCTAGCCTCCAGCAAGCAAAACCCACTGTTGCCGATATCACTCAACACCTGAAGTTATATCAAGCAAGTCTCACTAACCCAGGAGAGGAAATTCTCGAACATGCCGAGGAAATTGACTTAGATTATTGCTTGGAAGATGTGCCCAAAATGATTGATGCCATGGTGATGGCGTGTAACAGGTTGAAAAATATCAGCACCAGTTTACGCACTTTTTCCCGTGCCGATAAAGACTATAAAGTATCTTTTAACCTTCATGAAGGCATTGATAGCACCATCTTAATTCTCAAACATCGCCTCAAAGCTAACGAACTACGTCCAGCGATTGAAGTAATTACAGAGTATGGAAATTTACCACAAGTTGAGTGTTTTCCTGGTCAATTAAATCAGGTATTTATGAATATTCTTGCCAATGCGATTGATGCCTTGGATGAGTGCAACATCGGGCGTAATTTTGAGGAAATTACAGCAAATCCCAACAAAATCACCATTAAAACCTCAGTTGAGAATAATCAGGTAAAAATTACTATTGCTGATAATGGGAAGGGAATGACTGAAGATGTGAAAAACCGGATATTTGACCATTTATTTACTACTAAAGAAGTCGGTAAAGGTACAGGATTTGGATTAGCGATCGCTCGGCAAATTGTTGAGGAAAAACATGGTGGCAATATCGCTGTCAACTCTATATTAGGACTAGGTACAGAATTTATGATTACAATTCCTATTTAACTATTAATCTAGTGGAATTTTGAAAAGAATAAAGTCACCATATCTATAAGTTATCTCCTGCTACATACAGTAGTAGGAATTAGCTTGAAATTTGCTATTCAATCAACTCAAAATAGGAGGGTGCAATATATTATA
>NZ_JAYGHN010000010.1:7925-19935 GCF_034931845.1 Calothrix sp. UHCC 0171 | reverse complement strand
ACACCCCCATATATAAAATTATTTATTGATTTATTTATTTATCTTTGAATGTCCACACACCTTCATCCCAATCGGCATCGGAAGGAGGACTTTGTAACCAATGTTTACAGCGTCGCATATGTAGCATTGCCGCATGATCCTGGGGTTCGATATCTATAACTTTGCTAAATTCGTTTTTGGCAAAGGTAAATTGGCGATTTAAATAATATTCCCGCCCTTTATGATAATGCTCAATGATGTCCAACTTTTTCCCATCTATCGGATCAGTTCGCAAACCAACTAATTCATATATTGCTACAGGTTCATTTCTACCCTTGACGCGGATATAGTCGAGTTCCCGCGCCCAAATATTGTCTTGGCAAGGTTTAAAGGTATTATCACTGATGATAATGTCACAACTGTAGTGTTTGGTGACACTTTCCAAACGCGAACCTAAGTTGACACCATCTCCAATGGCAGTAAATTCCATTCGCTTGCTGGAACCAATATTACCGCTAATGACTGTATCTGAGTTAATGCCAATCCCAATATCAATTCGAGGTTTATTACTGGCGTGACGACGTTGGTTAAATTCCCGTAAGCGTTGGCGCATTTCTAGGGATGTTTGTACCGCCATCCAAGCATGTTTTTCCAGGGGAAGGGGCGAACCAAATACCGCCATGATGGCATCTCCAATATATTTATCGAGAGTACCTTTGTGTTTAAATACAGCTTCTACCATTGACTCAAAGTATTCATTGAGCATACTCACAACTTCTTCGGCTTCAAGATTTTCTGTCAAAGTTGTGTAACCACGAATATCCGAGAACAAAATCGAAACTTCTTTGCGATCGCCTCCTAATTTAGCATCATCAAGTTTGAGTAATTCCTCTGCCAATTCCTGCGTCATATAGCGGTACATGGTACTCTTGAGACGCTTTTCATCGCTGATGTCTTCCATTACCACCAGCGCACCACGGACTTGTTGATTGTCACTCGCGTCAGCAATAGTGTTAATCGACAGGTTAATGCTATGCTCTTCTTCCCCACCCATTAACAACGTGCGATCGGGGTAATATTGTTGGGTATATTTGATGTCAACTGCCTTTAAAGCGTCATGACACCACTTGCTGAAATCACCTTCTTTAATAGCAATCAATTCAGTAATTGATTTACCTTCCAGTCGATCTTCACTATCCAAGCCTAGCATTCGCTTGGCGCTTTCATTGGCAGCAATAATATTACCCACTTTATCGGTGGAAATTACCCCATTAGAAAGACTTCGCAAAATATCGCGCTGCATTTGTTCTTGCTGTTTGACAGTATCAAACAATTTGGCATTCTGTAACGCCACCCCAGCTTGGATGTTAAAGGCTTCCATAAAATCTTCGTCGTTGCGATCGAAGCTAGCTTGGAAGCATTCGGGGGCTTTGGGCCATTGTCTGGGGTCATAGGTAGCAAAATCCCCTGATTTCTTTTTATTGACTAACTGGGTGACACCAATTAACTCTTTGTCAGCGTTAAATACTGGCATACAGAGTAAACTACAGGTACGATAGCCGTTTTGCTGATCGAGTTGTTTGGCAGTATCAGAGTCGGGATGATTATATAAATCAAAGGGAATATTCAGAGTTTTGCCGGAAGCGGCGACTTGTCCGACGAATCCTTTCCCCATGGGTACTCGCAGTTCTCTAGTTGAACCGTTGTCTTGGGTGATTTTCGTCCAGAGTTCATTTTTATCTCGGTCTATCAACCACAATGTACTGCGATCGGCATTCATTAACTCTTTAGCTTCGTCCATTACCCGTTTCAGGGTATCTTCAAGGTCGAGATTACTTTGGGACAGGGATTTAATCGCTTTCATTAAAGCCGCCGCCGCCCGTTGTTTTTGCGTTGCTACATAGAAGGAGCGAGATGATTCTAAAATTAACCGGATGGATAAGGCAAATTGTTGAAAAAGTTGTTCATCAGCCTCAGCAAATCCGTTGATGTCAATTCTGTCTGCTAACGGTGCATTTGGGTGATGGTTAGATTTTAATTTATTTAGCAACTGGACTACAGCAACCAACTGTCCTTGGTCGTTAAGTAGTGGTAATGCCAACATTGTGTAGGTACGGTATCCCGTACGTTTTTCCTGTTCCTGGGCAAAAACAGAACGGGGATCGTTATAAAAATCAAAAGGTATATTAATAACTTGTTTATTTGTGGCAACTTCTCCAGCAATACCCTTATTGGCGGGGATGCGAATTTCTAAAGACTTGTCACCTTCTCCTTCAGCCACTATTGACCAGAGTTCTTGCTTTTCCTCATCTAGCAAAAATATTGTTGTCCGGTCAGCCCCCAATAACTCTCCGGTTTTGAGAGTGATCGAATGCAACATTTCTTGAAGAATTGTTTCAAACCCTTGCGAATCCAGCATCGATAGGGTCTGATTCACAATCATCAACTTTTGCTCAACTTCCGTGACCACCTGTTTAAAGGTATCTTGAGTGAGCGGAGCTAGAAAGGTAGAAATAGTTCCCTGCCGTTTGGCAAGGGCACCCACTGGTGCAGCTTGAGGCTGCAAGTCGCGGTTTCCCTGATTTTCAGCATCAATTACTAAATTGGCAGTTTCACCGCAACTAATTTGTTCGAGAGACATAATTAGCTTTTGATATAGGATTCGATTAAAGAAATGTTTAACAAGGAAGAATTCAGTATTCAGGAGCCAAATTTTAGCATGTAGGCGAGCTTACCCATAGGGTAAATCTGTTAGCTTACTTCCCGATAAGGGACTTCTGACTCCTGACTAATCTTCAAAAATGCCATTTCATATATACGGGTGTTGTTTTTAGCAACCTTAGCTCCCGTTATCACAGTGTAATCTGTCATGAACAAAGCGTCATCCTATGGAGAGGAGGAAGACAAAAGGAGGAAAGCAAAAAAGGGAAGATAGAAGATTTTAACAAAGCCTGGGGGTTTAATTCCCCTGTCTCTACAGACAGCTTGTTTTGTGTCGGGGTAAAAATCCCCGTCACAAAGCGTAATTGCGAATTGCGTAGCTTTAGCTTCTCGCTCTGCGAGTATTGCGAATTGCGAATTGCGAATTGCGAATTGTTTTAATTGTTTGTTTTTACACTGTATGCCTAGCATACAGTGCAGGTCGCTGAATATTTAACTCCAGTTCCACATAACGGGATTATTGTCTAAATGATCAGTAACAATACGCCCAATCGCATCAATTTGTTGTAATTCCTGAGGGGAAAGTTTGAGGGTTGCGGCTTTGGCATTAGTTAATGCTTGTTCTGCATGACGCGCGCCAACAATGGCATTAGTTTGTGGTTGAGATATGAGCCAGGCGATCGCAATTTCTGCCAGTGTACAATTATGACTTTTGGCAATGGGACGAAGTTTTTCTAAAGCTTGATGGGCACGTGCAAAATTGTCGCCCTGAAATAATTTATTATCGGTACGGTTATCACCGACTGCAAATTTGTGTCCTGGGGCAAATTTACCTGTTAGTAAGCCTTGCGCCAGGGGTGAATAAGCTAAGATTGATATTTGCTGCTCGATACAATAGGGCATGGCATCGGTTTCCACGTAGCGCCAAAATAAAGAGTAGGGTGGTTGTAAACTGTCAATCCGTCCGTACTGGCTGGCTGCTTCGAGTTGGGCACGAGAAAAATTAGAAACACCGATCGCTCGAATTTTCCCTTGGGTTTTCAAGTCGTTTAAAGCCCGCATAGTTTCCTCAATCGGGACAATTTCCGAACCAAAGGAGCCAGAAGACCAGTGAATTTGATACAAATCGATGTAATCAGTTTGGAGGTTTTTAAGTGAATTCTCGCAAGCTTCAATAACTAAATTGTACTTAAGATGGTTAGCGAAAACTTTGGTAGCATATTCTACTTTCTCCCGGACATCGGCTAAGGCTGAGGCAACAATCCGTTCGGAATGTCCTTCGCCGTAAACCTCTGCTGTATCGATAGTGGTAATACCTGCTTCGTAGGCAGTTCGTATCGCTTTGATGGATTCTGTATCTTCGATACCAACCCACATCCGTTTACCAGCTTGCCAAGTTCCCATCAAGATGGGTGTAATTTGCACGTCCGATGTTCCCAAGCGTCGCTTTTCCATATTTTTCCCAAATTTATTTCGATGTTCTTTCCCTAGATAATGCTCTAGATAGTGTTTAAGTCTACCTAACTCCATATTCAATAAAATCAGAGTCACAGTAGATATTTATGGACGAATTGACTAGTACCTGTCATGCCCTCAAAGAATGGGCGATCGCAATTCAAGCTTTAGAAACTGGAAATACAATTATGCTCCTCCGCAAAGGTGGTATTCACGAGCGAGGAGGAGTTTTTCAAGTTGCCCACGAGCAAGTTTTGTTGTATCCCACCTATGAGCATCAACAACCGTTTTTATTGAAGCCAGAATATGCTAACCGAGTATGTCCTGTGACATCTGGTTGGCATCCAGAAACTATCAAAATTAGTAGTTTTGCTCAAATTACTGATGTTTTGCCTATTAGCGACGAAGATGTAGTTAATCAGCTATTGCCGTTTCATATTTGGAACGATAATTTTATTTGCGATCGCTTGAAATGGAAAGCTAGTCAACCGTTATTTATATTACTTCTACGTACGTATAAACTCTGTCATGTAGAAGAGATTCCCTATAAGGAAAAATATGGTGGTTGTAAATCTTGGATTGATCTAGAAAGAACTATCAATTTGCAGAATTCACAACCTGTTTTATCTGATTCTGAATATAGCAATATGGTCATAAATATTCGTACTGTTGTTGGCAATAAAATTTACAGCAGCATAACGTAAATATTCTCAAAATATTTTGCATTTATTCCCAATCCAATTTTTGGTACGGGCAAAAGTATATTTGCCCTTTTTTGTTCTCGAATTCAGGTTCAGTTATTATTCTTTTTCTTCTGTATTCTCCTTTGTTCGCCATTTATGTGTGGATTTTATCGTAATTATTTCAGCCATCAATAACATTATTTAAATGACGATTTTGTGACTTTTGTAACTGTACATCTGTTAATTTTATTCAATATTAAATAATAGGTTAGACATGGGTTGTAGGGATATATGACCTTGCAATTTGTATTCTGCATCTAATGTCAACTCATCGTGTAAAAAATACAAATTTACGAATTTCCTGATTTCAATCTCAATATTAGGAGTTAGCCATGCAAAAACGGATGTGTTGGTTACGAAAGTCTGGTGAAGAAAAGGGAAATAAAATTTTGCATTTACAGACTACACCACACGAATCGTGGCAACCTTATACCGCATTTCCTCAGTATGCAATACCCGATTATCGAATGGCAGAAACCTCTAAAGGTTTAGCAACATTTCAAAAGTTGTTAAAAGAAGGTTGGGAAATAGTTCCCAGTTTTTAAGTTGTAGATAATTAATTCTGAACAATTTAAAATCCTCTGGCTTCTCCTTCTCCACGGGAATCTGTTGCCGCCTCTAGGGAACCATCAGGATTAGCTAAGATAATATTTGCATTACCCCAAACTGGCTTTTCCACGATATTATGTCCGCGTCGTCGCAACTCTTGTAGTGTCATCGCATCAAGCCCCCAGGGTTCGACACGTAATTCGTCGGGGAACCATTGGTGATGAATCCGAGGTGTAGAAACTGCTGTACTCGCATCCATTTTGTATTCGATAACGTTGAGAACAACTTGTAATACTTGAGTAATAATGGTGCTACCTCCTGGTGTTCCCGTCACCATCCGCAGTTTGCCATTTTCGGTGATAATAGTAGGTGTCATGCTCGAAAGAGGGGTTTTACGAGGTGCGATCGCATTTGCTTCGTTACCAATTAAGCCGAATGAATTTGGTACTCCTGGAGCTATGGCAAAATCGTCCATTTCGTTGTTTAGCAGTATTCCCGTACCCTCGGCAACGACTCCCGCGCCAAATCCTGTATTGATTGTAAATGTTAAGCTAATGGCATTACGTTCAGCATCGACAACGTTAAGGTGACTTGTTTCCTGGGATTCGTAAAATTTGGGATTGCTCCATTTCTCTTTTCTTTTCTCTCTCCAAATTCTCACCTCGCTGGCTGGTTTTGCCCGTTGCATATCGATTTGCTGTCGTCGTATTTTGGCATATGCTGGACTAATTAATTGGGTGACGGGAACTTTAACAAAATCAGGATCGCCTAAAACTTTAGCTCTATCTGCATAAGCAATTTTCATGGCTTCTACAAGCAAATGTAGTGCGTCGGGATTGCGCCATCCCCATACTTTTAAATCAGTATTCCCAATAATATTTAATATCTGCAATAAATGTACTCCACCAGATGATGGAGGTGGCATCGAACACACTTGATGATTACGAAAATCACCACAAATAGGATTGCGCCAAATTGGTTTATATGCTTTTAAATCAGCTAAATTAATTATGCCGCCATTCTTCGCCATATCTGCACTAATGGCTTTGGCAATTCTCCCAGTATAAAAACTTTGGGGATTTTGGGAAATTTCCGTTAAAGTTTTTGCCAAATCGCGCTGAATTAACTTTTCACCAGGTTGATAAAAATCACCATTACGGGTAAAAATCTTTCTGGCTGCGGGATTGGCAAGTATAACTTTTTTTCTCGCTTCTTGTGTTGTTATTGAGCGAGGGGTAATTTTAGGTGCCAGGATAAAACCATTTTGGGCAAGAACAATCGCAGGTTGTACAACCTCTTTCCAAGGGAGTTTGCCGTACTTTCGATGCACTTCATATAAACCCGCTACTGTTCCTGGTGTTCCCACAGCTAAATGCCCATTAGTGCTTAAATTCTCACGGACTTTACCTTGAGCATCTAAATACATATTTCGACTGGCTTTAATTGGGGCACGTTCACGAAAATCTAGGGCGGCAATTTTTCCGGTTTTTCCTTGGTGTATGAGCAAAAATCCACCTCCACCAATTCCTGCGGAAAATGGTTCCACTACTGATATTGCAAATGTTGTCGCCACTGCGGCATCGACTGCATTACCACCTTTTTTCAACATTAGTAAACCCGCATCGCTTGCTAAAGGATGGGCTGATGTCACCATTCCCTGTTTGCTGCGAAGAGGTGCTGGGAAAGCAGCTGATGCAATTTGATTGGTAACTTGATTGTAGAAAAATATGCTAAAGGAAATGGCAGTGATGCTAACCTGAGTAAACTGCTTCAATACATACATAATTGAGATATTTTATTTTAGAGTTATCGAGACATTTGTGAAATGAATCTTCATAAGACACGCATTATATGATACCAGGCTCACTTAAATATCTACATCTACGCTAAAACTAGCGCGGAGATGGGGAGATTGAGTAATACGAAAAATTTTTAATCAATAGTGACTAGCCGACATGATATGACTTTTTGAGGGAACTTTTTGAGGCAAATCATTACATTTAAAGTCAGGAAATTATCAAAAATTATCAAAATGACAAATATATAAATACACAAATATTAGAAATCCAAACAAAAGATAACTAAACACGAAAAAAAGCGTAGAACATCTGTTGTTTACTTGCTCTACGCCGAAAGATTAGTTTTACAAAATTTCCCAAAAATCTACATGCTTACAGAGGTACCTGTAGTTGGATTAGCTGATTTAACTTTATCTCCTACCTTTGCCCTATACAAATTTACTAGTCGTTGTTCCGACATCACTAAGTCGTTGTGGATATCTGTGAAAATTGCGGTTGTGATGGGGTCGGTAAATGCTAGCATCAAATTGCCAATATCACCAATACCTGTTTGTATATCACCTAAAGCAGAACGTAACTGAAAGATATCATCGCTTCCTGTGAGGGCAGCTTTGACTTTGGCATATTGGTTGGCAATATTAGCAGCCAATGAGGGTTTTTCGCCAAGTTGATTGAGTCGCATTTCCAAGGCTGGGATATGGCGTTGTTTGTTGGTAATGATTTCTTGAAAGGCTAATTTAATTTCGGTATCTGACTCTTTTTCAGTATATTTTTGCAGTGCTTCCAGGGAATATTTTTCGCCAGCCAATGCAGTATTCAAACCTTTGACGATTTCACCCTTGGTAGAACCACCCCAAGCATCTGCTAGTTTCCACCATTCTACATTGCGATCGCCTAGTGGTTGCTGGAAGATATCGCTTTCATCGGGCAATCCTGCATCTTTGCCACCATAACCTAAGCGACTTAAAATTGCTGTGGTAAACAGGGCTAAATCTCCAGGTTGACGGGAGGTAATCAAGTTTTCATCGATAACTACAGGTTCATCAGTGTAGTTCGCGCCAGCATTAATCATGTCTTGACGAATGGCAATAAACCCGGTTGCTTTCCTACCTTTGAGTAAATCAGCTTCAATTAACAATTGAGGTCCATGACAAACGGCAGCAACTAATTTGTTTTGAGCGATCGCTTCTTTGATAAAACGTACTGTATTCACGTTGCGACGCATTTTATCGGGTGCCATCCCGCCGGGAATGATAACTGCGTCAAATTCAGCTGCGATCGCTTCTGTTGTTGTACCATCGGGCTGTATGGATACTTTCCCGCGTTTCCCTTTGTAGGTTTCATTCATGCGAGCGCCAAGAACAACTACATCCATTCCCGCTTGTTTTAACCCGTTATATGGGATTTGAAATTCTGCATCTTCGACATCATTTTCAATCAGAATTGCTACTTTTTTGAGTTTGCGATTATTGTTGAAAGTCATAATTTGTCTACCAGGTAATTAGTTGAAGTTTAGGTGCAAGTTTATAATCAACAAAGTATTAAATTTCGTCTATTTATTGATTTCACATATTTACTTTAGTCTCCAAATATACAAGCTATAACCATTAAAAAACAATAATAAATTACTAATAATATTTAGTTAAAAGATACTAAGTATCAATTTCAGTTTGAACAGTTGACAGTGAATGATTGTAATCACTGCCAAGTCATACTTTGAACCAAAATTTATTTTGATGAATACTATGATTTTAGTAATTAATAAAGCATAAGCTTTGTATTTTGAAACTTATAGACCAAAACAATATTGCCGGAGCTAATTAACGATTAAAATCGTCTACTAAATTACTTATGATCATAGATATTTAATCTTCATCATTCTTCGCTCTTGAGATAGATATATTGTTTAAATATTTTTCTTCAAGAATATTTTTTTGAAAATAATCATCAAATCAATATTTAACTGAGCATTAATAGAGTAATCCGCAGATTTTGAAAATTAAAATTTACCAAAATATGAGAAATCTGTTTATATCTCGTCGCCCCATCGATACATATTATCTACATGTTTTATATATCTAAAGTATGAGCGAGTATAAATGAGCCTTTTGCTCTCTTTACCCTTCCCATGCGGTATAAAGTTATTGACAACAACATAACACCCCAATCAAAACTATCCGTGGCAAACCATCCCGAAAACACCGAAACCTTACTGAAAACCCCCCTCTACCCCCTAGCTCAACAACTGAAAGCCAGATTTACAGGCTTTGGCGGTTGGGACATGCCTGTACAATTTTCTGGTATTACCGCCGAACATGAAGCCGTCAGAAATAATGTCGGGATGTTCGATATCTCCCACATGGGTAAATTTACTCTCCAAGGTAGGAATTTAGTTGCTCAATTACAAAAACTTGTCCCGTCAGATTTGAGTAGACTACAACCAGGACAAGCACAATACAGCGTTTTGCTTAATCCTGAAGGTGGTATTATTGATGACATTATTTTTTACTACCAAGGTGAAATTAGTATAGGGGTAGAAAAAGGTATATTAATTGTCAATGCCGCCACCTGCACCAAAGATAAAGGCTGGTTACTAGAACATCTCGACACCAACAGCATCAACTTCCAAGATGTTACCCAAGAAAAAGTATTAATTGCTCTCCAAGGACCTAAAGCAGTGGAAATACTGCAAAAATTTGTGAGTAAAGATTTATCCGCCATCAAAGCCTTTGGACATCTGGAAGCAACAATACTCGGAAAGACTGCATTTATTGCTAGGACTGGTTATACGGGTGAGGATGGCTGCGAAATTATGCTTGACCCCAAAACGGGTGTAGAACTATGGCAAAATCTGATTAAAGCTAATGTTGTACCCTGCGGACTGGGTGCTAGAGATACCCTACGGCTAGAAGCCGCGATGGCTCTCTACGGTCAAGATATCGATGATACCACAACACCTTTAGAAGCCGGTTTGGGGTGGTTAGTTCACCTTGATAAAGGGGAATTTATTGGCAGAGACGTATTAGAACAGCAAAAATCCGCAGGTGTCAAACGGAAACTGATTGGTTTGCAAATGCCAGGGCGAAATATAGCCAGACATGGTTATCAAGTATGGCATGAAGGTAAAGTAGTTGGGGAAATTACCAGTGGTTCCTTATCCCCCACATTAGGCTATCCCGTCGCCTTAGCCTATGTTCCCACAGAAATTGCGATCGCAGGACAACTACTAGAGGTAGAAATTCGCGGCAAAAAATACCCGGCAACAGTAGTTAAGCGCCCCTTCTACCGTTCAAAATCCCGCTTAATCAACTGAATTAGTGAGCTAAAAAAAGCACCTCCGCAAAATTACACATACAAAACGAAAAGTAATTATGAATACCTTAGATTTCTCCGAATAAATCCGTAGAGAAGATGCGATCGCCAACTGTACTAATGGCTGTAAAGTGGTAATTTCGGCAGTTATTACAGGCATTTTGCAAATGATTTGTTAGATTGGTTGGTCGTCGCCAGTCTTTTTGCCGTTAGAGTGAAGGGAGTGGCAAACTAAGTGATATACGCATCACCATAAGCCAAATATATGACACTAGTACCATTTACCAAACTTCGATCGCAAAAATATATTCGTGGTTGTCTACCATTGCTAACCGCAGTTCTCATATGTGCTAATTTTGCCAATGTAGAAGCTCGCTCGCCACGTCCGAAAACCAAGCCAGGAGCCAAAGCCGATGCAGCACTAATGGAACAGTACCGATGGAAGCTATTTAATGCTCCCGATGGGCGTTTTAGTGTTTTGATGCCTGGAAAACCAAAGGTGACAGCCCAAACCCAAAAAACATTTATGGGGGAAATTAATCTTCAGGTATTTGTTGCCCAACCTCCTAAGCAAGATGTTGCCTATGTTGTCGCCTTTAATGATTTCCCGGATAGCTATGGGCAAATGGCAGACCCCGAAGAGGTGCTGAAAAATGCTCAAGAGATGGCATTAAAAACAACCCAGAGTGAGTTGCTCAATCATAGAAGTATCCGTAGTTCTAATGGGCATCCAGGGCGGGAAATTGAGTACATTAATTCTGGTGGCAAGATTACTAAGAACCGCATGTATTTTGCCGAGGGACGTTTATACCAGGTAATGGTTGTCACTACTAAAAGGCAGAAACAGTTTTTAACAAAAAGTATTGCTGGGTATTTAAATTCATTTAACGTTGTTTTGAAAAAGTGATAGATTCTACTTGTGTAACAAATAACAACTAAGTGAAAATTTCTGTTTGAGGGTGCAAGGTAAGGTATTGCATCCTTTTTCAAATTCAAATATCTATTTCTATTCATTCCCCACAATCAGCATATGACTTTAATTACACCAGTAGAACTGCAAGAATATCAGAGCCAACTTGTCAATTACCCAGATGCAGATGTGAAAGTAGGGCTAGATGCGATCGCTAAATATGATGGTAATCTGGAAGCTGCTTTCTCGGAATTATTAACACAAAGCGGTGAAGCCACATTCCGCCAAGTTGATTTAGCAGACTTCGCCAACAGATATCGGGATGCTGTCTGTAGTAAACCCGCAGAGGATTTTCTCGGTTTATTAAATCTAGTTGCCGGATTTTTACCCCCTCCGGCATCTTTAGCAGTTCCAGTTGCTTTGTATATCCTCAAAATAGGTATCCACAATTATTGTCGGTCAGGAAAAGCACAACCCGCGTAATTTCGCCAAGGAAAATATCTTCGTTACCACCTCATCCCTGGTCTTTAATATCATGTTTGGCTAATCGCTTACAATTAAAATTTCTCCGCTTCCCCGCGTCTCTAAATCTCCGTGTCATA
>NZ_JAYGHN010000010.1:0-7791 GCF_034931845.1 Calothrix sp. UHCC 0171 | reverse complement strand
TGTCAGTCTTAATAAGAAGTATGCAACCGGACATGATATAACTCGTGACAGCAACTTGGATGAGTACAAATTCAACATACATTGAGAATGAATGCGATCGCTATCAGGCGGTTGCTTTTTGTTTCAGATAATTTTTGTTTAACATAAATAGAAGGATGCCAATCTAAACATTTGTGCAACTTGCAAATGTTAGTGTCTTGGTGTCAGTTATTGAATCTATTTCGGTCTAGTATATTTCTATCCCCAGGAACTTGTGATATGACATACGATTATGATTTGTTCGTTATTGGTGCGGGTTCTGGAGGATTAGCAGCTTCTAAACGTGCTGCCAGTTACGGCGCAAAAGTGGCGATCGCTGAAAACGATTTAGTGGGTGGAACCTGTGTAATTCGCGGTTGTGTACCCAAAAAACTCATGGTTTATGGTTCCCATTTCCCGGCATTATTCCGCGAAGCGGCTGGTTACGGTTGGCAAGTTGGCGCTGCTACGTTAAATTGGGAACACTTTATTACTTCCATTGATCAGGAAGTTCGCAGACTCTCACAGTTGCATATTAGCTTTTTAGAAAAAGCCGGAGTCGAACTCATTTCTGGCAAAGGCAAATTATTAGACCCCCACACTGTCGAAGTTGGAGACAAAAAATATACCGCCAATAAAATTTTAATTGCTGTTGGTGGTCGTCCTATTAAACCGCAAATGCCAGGTTTTGAACATGGTATTACCTCGAACGAAATCTTTCATCTTCAAAAACAACCCAAACACATTGTCATTATTGGTGCAGGTTATATCGGGACTGAGTTCGCCTGCATTATGCGTGGGTTGGGCAGCGAAGTTACCCAAATTACCCGTGGAGACAAAATCTTAAAGGGCTTCGATGATGATATTCGCGACAATATCGAAGCTGGAATGAACAACCACGGCATCAACATGATTAAGCATAATATTGTTAAACAAGTGGAGAAAGTGCCCGAAGGATTGAAATTAACTTTATCCGACGAAACTCAACAGCCACTAATTGCCGATACATTCTTAATCGCCACAGGACGCGCCCCCAACGTTGATGGACTCGGCTTAGAAAATGCCGGAGTTGAGCTAGTTTCCGGCTCCATTGAAGGACCTGGTTATACTGGCATGAAAGCGATCGCAGTTAATGAACGTAGCCAAACTAGTCAAGAAAATATCTATGCCGTTGGTGATGTTACGGATAGAATTAATCTGACACCAGTGGCGATCGGTGAAGGGAGAGCATTTGCAGACAGTGAATTTGGCAATAACCAACGTCTATTTAGTCACGAAACCGTAGCCACCGCCATCTTTTCCTCACCCGAAGCCGCAACTGTAGGCTTAACAGAAGCCGAAGCCAGAGAAAAATATGGGGATGCCGTTAAAATCTTCAAAACCAAATTCCGCCCCATGTACTATGTGCTACCCGGTGTCGAAGAAAAAACAATGATGAAATTAGTCGTTGACGGCAACACCGATAGAGTCTTAGGCGCACACATGGTAGGAGACAACGCCGCCGAAATTATTCAAGGAATTGCGATCGCAGTTAAAATGGGCGCAACCAAAAAAGACTTCGATGCCACCGTTGGTATTCATCCCAGCGCCGCCGAAGAATTTGTGACGATGCGATGAAATAAGATAGTTGCTAATTGAACAACTTTCAATACGGTTCGGTTAAACAAAAATGGCTCTGAGCGGTTAGCTTTTAGCTATTGGCTTTTAGAATCAATAGCGTATAGATGCTCCCAGTCTTATTCTTATTCTTTTCCTCCTAACCGAACCGTATTGACATAACTTTCCCCTATGAAATACATCTACCTGCACGGTTTTGCTTCCAGTCCCAATTCTGTCAAATCCAGAGAAATCCAATCTTATTTCCAGCAACTGCAAATCGATATCACAATTCCCGATTTGAATGCCGGGGATTTTTCCCACCTAACAATTACCCGCCAATATCATCAAGTAATTGCCGAAATTTCCGCCCCCAATGAGCCAGATAAAACCCCCGTAACATTGATTGGTTCCAGCTTAGGCGGTTTAACATCAGCACACATAGCTGAAAACTACCCTCAAGTACAACGCCTCGTTCTCCTTGCACCCGCATTTGGTTTTTTATCCCATTGGTTAACCAAACTAGGTGATGACAAAATTCAAAAATGGCAGCAAGAAAAATACTTGATGGTTTATCACTACCGGGAACAAGCAGAATTACCCCTACATTACAATTTCATTACAGATGCAGCCCAGTACACCGAAGACAAACTAAAGCGCCCAATTCCAACTTTAATCCTGCACGGAATCCACGATGAAGTCATTCCTGTGTCCGCAAGTCGTAATTTTGCCAATCAGCGTCCGTGGGTGGAATTAGTTGAATTAGAAAGTGATCACGCATTAGGGAATGTAATCGATGAAATTGAGCAAGCAATTTCACGCTTTTGTCAAATACCCTAAAACTGTATAATATTCGATTCTTGGTTATTCATTAATGGGTCATTTATGCTTGTGTACTTATAGAAACTCATGACCAAGTAACCAATCCCAAATCCATAGACGCGCAAGCGACTTCTCCTAGAGTAATCCCAAATCCTTCATGCTTCCCTATATTCGCCAAGACTTAGCCCAATTTAGCGCCTACAAACCCCATCCAGGTAGCGACTCAGATGTCCCTGTAGCAACCCAGTTCGACAGATTAGATACAAATGAAAGTCCTTACGATTTACCCCATGAGTTAAAGCAAAAGCTAGCTTGGACGTATCAAGAACTCATCGAAACAAATCGTTATCCTGACGGCGGACATGAAGAATTAAAACAGGCGATCGCTGATTATGTCAACGAATCTGCACATATTACATCCTCAACTTTCACTTCTGAGAATATCTCTATTGGCAACGGTTCCGATGAATTAATTCGTTCCCTTCTAATTGCTAGCTGTCTTGGTGGTAATGGTTCGATTTTGGTGGCATCTCCCACTTTCTCGATGTACGCTATTTTGGCGCAAACATTAGGAATTAATGTAGTTACGGTAGGTAGAAGTGAAGAAAACTTTGCCATTGATTTAAAAGCCGCCCAATCTGCCCTAGAAAGTCCTCAAAACCCTGCCATCCGAGCAATTTTTGTTGTCCATCCCAATTCACCTACCGCCAATGCTTTAACGGATGCTGAAATTGCTTGGTTAAAAAGCTTACCAGAACATCTTTTAGTCATCATTGACGAAGCCTATTTTGAATTTAGCCAAAATACCCTCGTTACCGAAATCCAGCAACATCCCAACTGGGTAATCATGCGGACTTTTTCTAAAGCTTTCAGACTAGCGGCAATGCGTGTAGGTTATTGTATTGCCCATCCCGAATTAATCACTGTTCTGGAAAAAGTTCGCTTACCTTACAATCTCCCCAGTTTCTCACTAGCTGCGGCATTACTTGCCATCCAAAATCGTCAACTTTTATTAGACACCATACCTCAAACTCTAGAGGAACGAAACAATTTACAAACGATTCTTGCCCAACAACCTCAGCTAAAAGTATGGCATAGCGCCGCCAACTTTATTTATTTAAGACCGCGAATTATCAATACCTCAATTGAAATTGAGGGCTATTTAAGTAAACTTACCGAAGAACTAAAAGCAAATGGTACTTTGGTACGCCACACTGGTGGAGGTTTAAGAATCACTGTGGGTAGTCCAGAAGAAAACACCCGCACATTGAAGAGAATACAGGCAGTTTTAGCACAGCTTAATTCTGACTAATTGATCTGGAATATTTCTGAAATATTGAAGAGATTTAGATATTTAATAGTTGTATTTACTATCTACATGACTACCCAAACGACGCACAATCGCAGCTGTTTGCGGTAATACCCCAACTAGATGTGCAAATGCCTCGTCAGGTAAACGACTTACCAGTTCTGGCGGGAAGTATTGCTCAAACTGATCCAAAATCTTTTGAACTCGCTGAGTGGCAATTGGATTCTCTGTAATTTGTTTAATTAGGCGAATCCATTGCCTTCTAATTAAATAAGATTTTTGGCGTTCATCGTGAGTTTCTGGAGTCAATAATGATAGACTTCCAATCGCTAAAGCCCCTACACAATCGCGATCGTAATCACCACCAACCGCAGCCCCGGGACCAGCAAATTCAGCATGATAACGCTTGAATAGTATCAAGCCATTACGCCTGCGACTATTGACTACAAAAACTTTTCCATCATTCAGCATTGCCATGAGATCGGGACCATAGGAATGTTCCGCTCCATCCGGCGTGACGAGATATTCGAGAAAACTAGTGTCTGGGTAGTAAGTGAATACCATAGTGTGTTGATAGCGATAGTTTGTGACGCTATCCATGTGTTTTGAAATTTGAATTTTTTAGTTACTAGAGTGAGTTTAAGATTGAAACTAAAGCAGAAATATTAAGAAAATATAAAATTCGTTTTTTTATGTTTATCAATTCTTTGCAAACAATTCAAATAAAACTAGCAAAAGCAAAAAATTGATATTGGGAATGGCAAAATTATTGAGTAACATCATTCTATGGGATTTAATTACTTTTGTCTTTAATGGTAGGGTTTTTTGATTAAAGTTTCCATAAAGCTCAGTATTGAGAATACGAAGTTACTGTAAGGAATATTAAAAGCATTTTTCACGTATTTATACTGATGTCAAGTGGATGAATGCTTTGATATACGTCAAAGACCAAAGTTAAAAAATTACTTGGTTTCAATTGTGAATTCTGGAAACGCTTAAATATGAACTTTATTATCTTTAAGTATTGACCTGGTCAAGTGGTTGCTTGATCTATCGCTAGCGATTTCAGAGAATCATCTATTTCATTGATGAAGAAATGTTGGTTTAAATAATTCTCAATTCGCAAATGGGATTACTAATCTGTCGTGTCTGCAAGTCTTTCGCAAGCCTATATTCAAGACTACTGACAACATCCTGGCAATATAAGTTCGCGATCGCCGAAATTTGAGAAAATTCCCCGAATGCAGTTCAACTATATATTCTAGGAATATTCTAGGTGATCGCCTCTGCAATTAGATGTTTGTGTAAGAGAATTTGGCGATCGCGTCTAAAAATAAGCGTATTGAGATTGCTTTCAACTTGATGTACACGGTATCCATGCTTAAAATACAATTGGCGTGCTTGATAATTATTTTCTAGTACATGGAGATAAACATCTTGAAAACCCCATTCTTGAGCCAGTTTTTCACACCCCGCCAGTAACTCAGAAGCAGCACCCTGCCGACGATAATTGGGATGTACAGCTAAATTTGACAAATAAGGAAAGCTTTTCGCTGTCTTTGCCCAACTGTCGTTGAAGCGTACTCCTAATTCCACAGTGCCAGCTAAATTATCACTTGTGGAGCTAGTGTCAACAGCAACCAAACAAAGATGATGTGGGGCTGGAGATGTCAAGCGATGTCTCAAATCTTCATAAATACCCAAGCGTAATAGTGGGAAAGCCCAGCCCCAAAAACCTTTGGAGGAATGAAAGCTATCGGCAATTATTTGGGAAATACTTTGTAAATCCGCAGATGTTGCCGCACGAACCTCAAATCGACAGGATGCGCCAGAGTTCGCGGAAGTATGGGGCTGTTGTTGAGATGGATGGAAAAACCAGGGTTTCAAGGTTAGTTTCGCGTGGTGAACGCAACGAAATCTTTTCAAATATCCTAGAACACCAGTTTACCTATTGGAAAACCCCTATGGACATTAAACATAAAACTTTTTCTAGAAAAAAGCGAAAAAGAGCAGGAAGAAAGGTTAAGGGGTGACAACAGGTTATAAGTGGTGCTTGCTGGACTGTTTCCTTAGTTTCCCTAATGACATTCATTGCGATCGCTAAGTACAGTAGTCATTAACTTAAATTAACTCCATCTAAAGTCATAGCCATATGAGTATTGATTATTCTAGCCAATGTAGTGTCAGACTCGTTTGCTACCATCACCAAAATCTTTGACATTCCCTTTAGCATAATTTCATAGTTGTCAAGTTAGTTACGGCTGTTTGTGTAATACTATACTTCTATCTTTAAATATTCTTATAGTTGTAATATTTCTGACCCCCAAATGACCTTGTTTCATAAAATTTACCTGCGAGTGTTAGTGTTAGGGCTGAAGCGGGAAAACTTAATATGTGGATACAACTCTATAGAGCAATTTGCCCTTGATGTTATACGCGATCGCCCATTTCTAGCCTGGAGGTAAAGCAAAGTTGTGACACAAACCTTCGTGATGCACAACTCAAACAAAGCAGCCATTAAATAGGGGTGTACATCACCAACAAAAATTATCGAGGACGAAGACAAGGCAAACTAAAGTGAAAAAATGCTTTTGGAATCAGCAGTTATTTAGGCAATATGCCTTCTCAGTCAAAATGTTCTGCTACCACCTACACCAAACTCAGTTTCATCCCAACCCCAGCAGTTTATTCTTTATCCAACTGCCTTTGCAGCAGGAAAGCGGTGCATGAAATCCCAAGCAAACAGTAAGCCTAAAATTTTGGTTGTCGATGACGAACCCGACAATCTTGACTTGCTTTACCGCACCTTTTACCGTGACTACAAGGTGTTGAGGGCAACTTCTGGTCCTGCCGCATTGGATTTATTGGCAGATGAAGGAGATGTATCGGTAATCATCTCCGATCAACGAATGCCAATGATGAGCGGTACGGAATTTTTAAGTCTAACAGCTACGCAATATCCAGATATAATTCGGATTATTTTAACTGGCTACACTGATGTCGAAGACTTGGTGGAAGCAATTAATGCTGGTAAAGTATTTAAATACGTTACGAAGCCGTGGGAAGCGGAGGAATTAAAGGCTGTGGTACGCCAAGCTTTGGATACCCACAATGTCCTCAAAGCTAGAACCCGCGAACTGACACGCACGTTGCGTCAAGAGTCTTTATTAAATACGGTTACAAATACTATTCGCAGCGCCCTCGATTATCGACAAATTTTACAAGCAATTGTCGATACTGTCGGTCATATGTTGGAGGTTGATGTCTGTCTGTTACGCCCTTTTTGGGATGGACATTTGGCAGATGAAGGTTTTATTTATCAAAAACCATTAGAAGTTGAAGAAGGGCAAGGAAGTAGAACAGAAGATAACTATAACTCTGCCCCTCCATCCCTCTCAATCCTACCTTCCTCTTCCCTGCTAGCCCAGACAGTATGGGAAACCCGTGATGTGCAAGTGATTAACGATGTCGCTAATGACGATCGCATTCATGGCAATACATCAGAACTATTAGCTCGTTCCCATGCCTTTGTGACGGCAAATATTAATTCGAGTTTGGTAGTACCTTTAATTCTCCGCCAGGAATTAATGGCTGTTTTGGCATTACATCAGTGTCATGATAGTCGGGTTTGGGGCGAAGATGAAGTGAAGTTAGTCATGATGGTGGCAGATCAAGCGGCTTTGGCTCTGTCCCAGGCATATGCCTATGAACAAGTGCGATCGCTTGCTAAACGCGAGGCATTAGTTAACACTATTACTAGTGCAATTCGTTCGAGTTTAAACCAAGAAGAGATTTTTTCGGCGATTACCTACCAACTTGGACAAGCTCTGCAAGTTGATGGCTGTGTACTGTCTCTGTGGACAGAAGAGGATGATTATGTACACTGTGTCGGTTTATACGATAAATCTGAAAATCCCGGTTCTGGAAATGTAAGTCCTGGAAATATAAGTCCTGGAAATATAAGCCCTGGAAATTTCCCTCAAGAACATTTAAGTTCACGAAATTTGGACTCAAAAAACTTAACTATTAAAACTAACCATTCAACT